>DGBH01000194.1:6405-6557 GCA_002384205.1 Bacteroidetes bacterium UBA4009 | reverse complement strand
TCTCTAACGGGATTTATACTCCCATCTACATGTGTTATATTATCATCATCAAAACATCTAACCACGTGCAATATGGCGTTAGTATTACGGATGTTTCCCAAAAATTGATTTCCTAGGCCTTCTCCTTTACTAGCTCCTTTAACAAGTCCTGC
>DGBH01000194.1:5702-6157 GCA_002384205.1 Bacteroidetes bacterium UBA4009 | reverse complement strand
ACCGTTGTAGGTACTATTTTTTGCGGATTAACGATATCTGATATTTGCTTTAAACGCTCATCAGGCACGGTAATCATGCCCACATTTGGCTCTATAGTACAAAACGGATAGTTTGCACTTTCTGCTTTTGCACTGCTCAAACAATTGAATAACGTTGATTTTCCTACATTGGGCAAGCCCACTATTCCACACTGTAATGCCATTTTTTTTAGATGGCTGCAAGTTTAGCTTTTTCTTTTCAAATGCCTCTATGGGTAAGGGGTAAATAATATGCTAAACTGGCTAATCAAGAATACGAAGCATGGGCTATCAGGCATTTTGTCATACTTTTGATATCGGAACGTAATTTGAAATAGACCCTTAAGATTGATAAAATTCATATTAAAAGTAATTGATGCTATGGTATGGCCGCTGCTAATTGTATTGGCTATATGGATCGTTTTTTTTATCAATTT
>DGBH01000194.1:625-5529 GCA_002384205.1 Bacteroidetes bacterium UBA4009 | reverse complement strand
GGATCGTTTTTTTTATCAATTTACGTTTTGACCTTCATCTAAATGCTTGGGGTATGCACCCTAGAGAATGGCGAGGCATTTACGGTATTTTTACCATGGTATTTTTACATGGTGACTTTGATCACCTTTTTTCTAACACAGTTCCATTGCTGCTGGCTATGGGTTTCATATTTACTTATTTTAAAAAGGAAAGAGCCGGCATCCTTACCCTTAACTTACTCATAACGGGAATTCTACTTATTTTTATGGGAGAATATCGGTCCAACCACATTGGTGCCAGTGGATTAGTTTACGCTTTTATTTTTTTCCTAGTCACGCATGCATTTTTAACCAAAAACAAAGAAATGCTAGCAGCATCTTTTATCCTTATCTTTTTATACGGCAGTTTAATATATGGTTTATTCCCTGATTATGGTTTGCTTATAGGCAAAGACATCTCATGGGAAGGACATCTGGCGGGAGCCATTAGTGGGATATTAACGGCTTTATACTATCGAAATCAAGGACCACAAAGACTGACGTTTTTTGATGATGAGCAAGATGATGACGATGACGACGATGAATTGGGCTATTGGAATATGCCCGAAGAAGATGAAACCACGGTGCACTATCATTACAAAGAAAAGGAATAACATTAGCACAACTCGTCCTAACGCATTCAAGGATAAAGCACCCAAAAGCTTTCCTGTAAATCTGTAATTTCCAAGTTAGACTTGTATCTATTTCCCTATTTTCGCGGTTGTGAGAATTCTATTTGCCCTTATATTGTGCATTGCTTCTATCTCGTCTATTCCGTGGGGATTTTACGCGCACAAGGAAATAAATTATATAGCCTGCTTTACGCTTCCACCTGAAATGTTTGGTTTCTACAAGCAAAATATTGGCTATATACAAGAGTTTTCGGTACGTGCCGATCAACGACGATATGCCGTAGACGATGAAGCCCCTCGACATTACATCGACTTGGACCACTACGAGACCTTAGCTCCTATTGATACTATGCCGATGCAGTGGGATAGCGCTGTAGCCAAATATTCTGAAGCGACTTTATTGGAATATGGCATTGTACCTTGGCACATTATGAAGGTTAAAGCCTGGCTTACCAAAGCCATGAAAGAACGTGATTATGAAAAAATAATAAAACTCAGTGCAGATTTGGGACATTACATAGCAGATGCTCATGTGCCGCTGCATACTACCGAAAACTATAACGGACAACTTACCAATCAACACGGTATACACGGACTTTGGGAATCTAGATTACCTGAAATTTTCGCAACTAAGTATGATTTTTACACGGGTAAAGCGGTCTATTTGCGTGCTCCACTCAGCACCATCTGGCAGACAGTAGCAGAGAGTTTTGCCGCGAAAGACTCGGTGCTTGCAATGGAGAGAGAACTTACCCTGCGTATGCCCAACACCAAGTATTCCTTTGAAAGCAAAGGAGCAACCACGGTAAAAGTGTACAGCAGAGAGTTTTCTTCGGCCTATCATTCTGCTTTAAATCAAATGGTGGAACGCAGAATGAAAAAAGCTATATTCATGGTAGGTTGTTTTTGGTACACGGCATGGGTTGATGCCGGCCAACCAGACCTAGAGTTTACCGTAAAACAACGCATAGACTTGCAACCACAGCTGGATAGTTTAGCTAAACTGATGCAAGGTGAAACTATAAAAGGCAGGATGGAAACCCACTAATACCTCTCCTATTTTACATTGTGGGCCATAGCTCGCAAGACCTCTAATCTTTTTGCGCTATTATTCTTTGATAAATCGAGCGGTTGCTTCTGCATTATCCATGATCACTTTTACCAAGTAAATTCCTGGAGAAAGGCCTGCCACATTTATGCTTGTAGTTTCGTTTAAGGTACGGTTCATTACTTCCTCACCCACCGCATTAATCATAACCAAACGACTGTTATTCCGATTCGTGTTTTTAACCACAAGCACATCGGTCATCGGATTAGGATATAACGTTAATCCTAACGATGCAAAATCAGAAATGCTGCTAAATGCGGGTAACAAAATGGTCTCTTCTTGATTATAAACACAGGCGTTTACACTCTCTATTTCTAGATTAACTTTTATATTTTTACTCTCTGAGCTAGCATAGTCATGGGTAGGACTTTCTAAGTTGCTAAACGCACTTCCATCTCCAAAATCCCAGGTATATCGAGGATATCCTTTGATAGCAGGAATAAACGTATATACACTGCGATCTCGGGTATAGGTAAAACTAAGATCTAAGGCTAGTTCGATATTTACGTAGATGGTCTCTGATGTATCTGAGCATACTCCCTTATTTACGATAACGTAGAGAGAATCGCCAGCTTCCATCACTTGGTTTTCATACGTATTTGCACCTCCTGATTGTACCTTATTCGTATTCCAATAAAACTCAAAATAATCTAAACTATCATTCGCAGAAAAAGTAATCTTATCTCCGGGACAGTAGGCACCGCTTTTATCTGTTTTTAACTCTATATCACCTATGCGATCTACCTTAACGGGCACCACAATTTCTTTGGCAGGACACACTAAGTTAGTTGAATCGGTTATGGCAATCGTATACGAGGTTGTTATGGTAGGATTAAAGGTGATTAATGTATCCAGAAAAGGCAGGCTATTATTAATACTAAGGCTGTACTTTTTGTCCTTAAGTCCGTTCACAGTAATCGTCCATAAATCTCCTTTGCACACTGCAGGTAAAGCCGTAATAGTAGCAGGCAGCTGCGTGCACGCTTGACTGTAACACTTGATACTTCCTACATCACCAAAGTAACAAGGCGCCGCATCAATGGCGCGTACCTGTAGAAAAACAGAGTCTAATGGTTGCAAGCCCGCAACGGTATGTGTAGTCCCACTTGTACCACTGGAAGGCGTTATCCAGTTACCTCCATTTATCCTTACTTGATAGCCATTATGACCGCCTTTGCTAGTCCAACTAAAATCTATACTACTAGGTGTAGAAGCTTGGCAACTTACCACTGGTGCATCTACTTTACTTCTGCTTATCACTTGATAGGTAGTAAGATCACTCATACAACCCAAAGCATTGCGAACGCGTAAACCAAATACGGTGGTAGAATCAAATCCTACCGTTTGCGTACTGCTCGCTGTTGTAGCCACAAGCATGTTATTGGCGTAGTAGTAAAAACTATCAAAAGCGGCACTGCTGGCTTGTAATACCACAGGCGATCCCGCACAAGCAGAATCATTGAAAAATCGAGCATTACTCGTCAAAGTAGCGCTCGGTTTCGTGTAAAATCCAACATGCACATTGTTACTTACTCTGCCACAGCCGTTCGTTGCTTGGACGCTTACATTGTAGGTCCCAGAGTCTTTTACCCAAATAGAATTTGATGTTTTTCCATTGCTCCATGCATAGGTATTTGTTGGCAAAAAAGCGGTGCTTAATAGTACCGAATCGCCTTGACAAATAGTTCTGTCACCACCGGCAATAAATGCAGAAGGAGAAGATTTTACCAAGAGTGTTACAGTATCAGGAGACGAAAATCCTTTGGCATTTTTAGTAACCAAAATGGCTCTGTATGTGCCTGGATTAGCATACACTACCGATGGGTTTTGAGCTGTTGATGCCGATGGACTGCCACCAGACATGGTCCAAGCCCAGCTTGTAGCAGAATTGGTTGAGCTGCCATTTAAGGTAACTCCCGACGCTTGGCAAGGTGTTGTAGTGCTCGCGCTTGCAGTAGCGACTGGCAATAGATTGGAAGGAGAAATAGTTACATTCTTGGCAATAATTTCATCACCGCTGTTACCTCCATTATTATTTGCTGAATTCACAATAGTATAAAACGTAACCGGACCAACATTGTTAGATGGCGCCGTCCAATTAAAAATCCACGTATTAGAACCACTACCGGAATTGCCACTAGAAGTATGATTCATGTAGGAACGGGTACCACCGCTTATCGAAGTATTGTTTATAGATGATTTAGCATTACCCGAAATCAATGAAAAACTACCTGCCATCGTATTATTAGATTTGAGACAGGTTAATTGATAGCCAAATTTAGATTTCCCACTCTGGGAGTAGGTAAGTGTTATGGTATAGGTGCTGTCTGGGATGTAGCCATTACCTGTAAAATTTCCTGATAGACTGACGTTGTTGTAATTTGTTCCACTGGTTTGCAAGCTACCGCTATGGCATGAGGTACAATTGGCCTCACCTGGGGCATGCGTGTACCCTGCTGACATACCACCACTATAGGTTAATGTTACCGTGGTTGTGCAAATCAAACCTACCAGAAAAAGCCCTGTCATAAGGCGTCTAAGCGTAAAATAGTGTTTCAATGTTTTTTTTAAATAATTTCAAAATAAGAATTAATTTTCGTATCAAATGTCACCTTATTTAGAGATGACTTACGAATGACGATAAAGAATATGTTCTAGGATTTTTTCTGATTAGAACGTACTATTTTTTCGAGAAAATCCCATTCTTCTTGGGTTATAGCATCCATTTGATTAAACTGACCAGCGCCTTGCAGCCATTCACCACCGTCTATGGTTACCACTTCCCCATTCACATAAGCAGAAAAATCTGACATGAGGTATGCGGCTAGGTTAGCCAACTCTTGATGATGCCCCACTCTCTTCAATGGCACACGGCTTTCTAGGTTTATTTTGTCTGACATTTCTTTCGGAAACAGTCTATCCCAAGCACCTTTTGTAGGAAACGGACCCGGAGCTATAGCATTGTGTCGCATACCGTATTTAGCCCATTCTACTGCTAGCGATCTGGTCATAGCCAAGACACCGGCCTTTGCCGTAGCACTGGGCACTACGTAGCCGCTACCGGTCCAAGCATAGGTAGTTACAATATTCAAAACACTAGCTGGTATTTTATTTTCTATCCAATACTTACCGCAACTCAACGTACA
>DGBH01000194.1:0-491 GCA_002384205.1 Bacteroidetes bacterium UBA4009 | reverse complement strand
AAGCCATTCAACGTTCCAAAATGTGCCACTATTGCTTTTACTGTCGCTTCTACTTCATTGCTTTCACGCACATCGCATACCACAGGAAAAACATTTTCAATTGATATTTCTGCGGCAGCTTCTTGTAGTTTTTCTTCTCTGCGACCTGATATAGCCACTTTGGCTCCTAGCTCTACAAAGTACTTTACCATAGATTTACCTAGACCGGTTCCTCCGCCTGTTACCCAAATAACTTTGCCTTCTAGTGAGCCGTCTCTGAGCATGGATTGTGTATATAATGACATTGCTGTCAAAAATAATCCATTAACCAATGCCATAGCTTAGTCTACTTCTTTTTTGTATCAACATAGTGTAGCCAATGATGTACTTATGAAACACTTCACATGGATAAGATGACGATTATCGTATTGCCCTTGGTAATGCTTTTGGATATTTTCACATAGCATAAAAGACACATTTTGCTTAAGAAGCTCTTTAACTGAAATCATGCG
>DGBH01000162.1 GCA_002384205.1 Bacteroidetes bacterium UBA4009 | reverse complement strand
TATAAAGGATTGATATCTAAAAACTTATTACACCCAAAACTAAACGATAGTAAAGTAAATAAGAATATTGCTTTTATGGAGTTTTTTAAATTTCTCATGGTTTCTTAAAATTTAATAGAAATACCTGTCATTATTGTTCTTGCTTGCGGATAAAATCCGTAGTCTATACCTGCTCCTAGTGCTCCGCCAGCTGATCCAATATCTGGATCATAACCTTGGTACTTAGTTAGAGTGACTAGATTATTGGCAGCTATGTAAATTCTAGAAGACGAAATTTTTAGTTTTTCTAACTTCTTATTTGAAAAAGTATAGCCTACTTGTAAATTTTTCAGTCTTGCGAAAGATCCCTTTTCAACATAGTAATCAGAAAAAACATTATTTCTATTAAGTGCTGTCGTTAGCCTTGGATCTTCGTTAGTACTTCCTGCACCCGTCCATCTGTTAATGGTGTATGAAAGTTGATTTGCATACGGCTGCTGTCTCTCATAGTTGCGCACTATCTCTTGGCCTAATGCAGCATATAAGTTTCCTGCTAAGTCAAAACCTTTATATCTAACATTAAGATTATAACCAATAGTTACTGTTGGTATAGGAGAGCCTAGCTCAGTTTTATCTAAATCATCTCCAAAACTAATTTTACCATCTCCATTTTGATCTACATATCGCAAATCCCCAGGTTTTGCTCCATCTTGTTTAACTGGAGAGTTATCAATTTCTGCTTGTGTTTGGAAGATTCCGTCTGTTTCATATCCAATAAAGTAACCAATTGAGTATCCTTGTTCAAATCGAGTAGCGATACCCCCGCCAATTCCGAATGCCGCACCAGGTATAAAATCTACTCCTTCAGGAATAGCCGTTACCTCATTTTTAATAAAGGTAGCATTCAAGCTATTGGTAATACTCCAGTTTTTACTAATTTTTGCGTCATGAGACATTTCTATCTCAAGACCTTTGTTCGAAACATCGCCAGCATTAATAATTGGAGGATAGCTTCCTGCACCTGCAGTACCTAGCACACCAGACACATCTGGCTGAAACAATAGATCTTTAGTATTTTTAATAAAGTAGTTAAGCGTAACACTTAAATTCTTAAACAAACTAAAATCAGCGCCTATATTAAGTTGACGAGTTGTTTCCCATTTCAAATCCGGATTAGAAGCACGTCCTATCGCCGCACCGCTAGTTATTACATCATTAAAAACATATACACCTTCTCCAGTTAGAAGACCTCGATAAGCGAAATTTTCGATTTGATCATTACCACTTATTCCATAACTGGCTCTTATTTTTAAGAAGTCAAAAGCTTTATTGTCATAAAAATCTTCTTCAGAAACTACCCAAGAACCAGAAACGGTTGGGAATATTCCGTAACGACTATTAGGTCCAAACTTAGAAGATCCGTCTCTGCGCAAAATAGCTGAACCAAAATACTTAGAACTATACTTGTATTCTGCTCTAAGGAATGTAGATAACAGTCTTTCTTGAAATTGAAATGAATACACGTTATTTAAAAACCCTCCTGGGGCTTGATTAGCAGAAATATCGGCATAATCAATAGAGTTATTTGGGATGTTATACCCTGTACCTCCTAGCGCACTTCCGTTTCGGCTAAAGATAGAAGCTCCTAGCGTAGTTTTAACCGTATGAATCGCATTAAATACCTTTTCATGATTAAAAAACGACTCAAAATTAAGGTCGCTGTATGAGCTACGTTGCTCTGTAACACTTGCACCACGCTCAATAAACGTTCCTGGGGCGATCTCTACTTGAGTAGGATCTAGATTTGAATTGATAGCTGTATTTTGTGCTTTACCAGGACCAAACCATACTAAAGGTGAAAATGTTTTACCATCTACTAACGCATAGTTATAGTTAAATCTATTGGTGAAACTTAGATTTGGAAGTATATCGTACACTAACTCTTCTTTCCCGACGAACTTGTTTACACGAGATGAATTGTAGGTGTTTTGCATTTGAGCAATTGGATTGATAATATCAGATACTTCTTCCAAATAGGTGAAATTACCATTTGCATCACGGACAGGATCAGTTGGAAAAGCATTAACGGTGTTATATAAAACAGAACCAATGCCGTTTTCAGGCAAGGCACTTCTCTCTTCTTTAGTGTACAAGAAAACACTATTGAGCTTAAGTTTAGAACTCATTTCTGTACTTAAGTTTACACGTCCGTTTATTCTATTAAAATTCGCTTTATCCAGCCCAACTATACCGTCTTGATTAAAATAACTACCGCCAATGGAATAGGTTGTTTTGTCTGAACCCCCTGAAACGTTAATATTATAGTCTCTAACCATAGCTGTTTTAAAAACAGAATCTTGCCAGTTAGTTCCTTCTCCCAAATTTGTATTACTAAATGGTAATGCTTGATTTCCATTTGCAAACATTTCATTTTTCAAAACTGCATATTCATTTGCATTTAGCAGATTTAACTTCTTAGATGCTTGTTGCATCCCTACGTATCCAGATAGCTCAATACTTGGAGCAGAATTTTTTCTGCCTTTTTTGGTTTCTATAAGGATAACTCCATTTGCTGCACGCACACCATATATACCGGCTGTAGCATCTTTCAGTACGTTTATACTTGCAATGTCATTTGGATTTAAAGCGTTAAGGCCTTCCGAATCATAAACCACACCGTCTACTAATATAAGAGGGTCATTATCCCCAAAGGTAGAAAGACCTCTAATTCTAATACTAGATGCTCCTCCTGGTGATCCTGAGTTTGTGTTTATACTAACACCTGCAATTTGTCCTTGAAGCGCTTGGTCTACTCTAGGTATATTTAGCTTTTCTAAACTTTCTCCTCGTACTGAAGCACTAGCTCCCGTAAATTCCTTTTTAGTGGCAGTTCCATAACCGACTACCATAATTTCTCCAATGCCTACTGCGTTTTCTCTTAACGTTATGGTAATGGTAGTTTTGCCACCTAAGGCTACTGTTGAATTAGCGTAACCAGAGTATGAAGCTGTAATATATGCGGTTTTAGCATCATTTACATTAATAGAAAATTTCCCATTTTCACCAACTACCGCACCGTTAGACGTTCCTTTTTCGACCACTATTGCTCCTATAAGTCCTTGACCTAAAGTGTCAATAACTCTACCAGAAATGGTAGCTTTTTGGGCAAATATTGCCGAATAAAAGGTGAGTGCAATCAGTATTAATTGTATTCTTTTATGCATAGAATTATTTTTTGTAAACGCGAATATAAAAAACTTATAGTAAAAACAACTATAAGCACGATATTTCTAATATTACGATTTAAACATGTAAAAATAAAACATGTTTGGTTTAATCTGGTCTTAAGACACCCGACTATTGAAAGAATTAGTTCACTTTTATTTCATCTATAAAGAAAAATGCATCGCCATCCATCGTAAAACCGGGATGACCTTCGGGAAGCTTGCCTGCCGAATGGACCATAATTTTCACCATTTGAGATTTGCATTTTGGGATTTTCAATTTTACCATTTGGGTAAAATTTCCTTCTCTCAACGCATCTACATTAAGAATGTCAGTAGCCACTAATTTACCGTTTACATATACCGAAACATCTTTTGGCAGCAATATCCACGAGCGAGCATCTTGCAGAAAATTAAGGCTTACCTCGCTGATTTTCCTTTCTTCTTTTAAATCAATTATAAACTCAACCTCTTTATTCTGAAATCCTTGCCATCTGCCTGCTTGCCAGTTGGTAGTGCCATTTATGCCATCTATGAGTGCATCATCTCCGCCGCCTGTGTATTGCGTATTAGGTGGAATGCTTGGCGTGCACGTCCAATTATTTGGTTTTTTGTAGAAGGTGGCAGAGATAGTGGGGCTGTTGCTGTAATTAATCCACATCCCATAATAATAATTCTTCCCAAAGCAAATTGTGTCTAAAGGAATCTGAGATTTAGCATAAATTAGGCTTGTATTATCAATCTTGAAAGGTCTATAGTATTCTAACCAATCAGCACTATCATTTATACTATACACAATTCTTAAATTTTTTTCACCTGACTTTATGGACACCAAGGCTGAATCAACAAAAATAGAATTTGCTGATATTGTTGGGGTCGCAATAAAATTTGAGGTAGTAGTTTTTTGCTCAAATTCTGAATAAGGTCCACTGCAATTAAATCTGGAAGCAAATACAACCTTCTTGTGCTCTTTTATCGAGCGATGATCAACCATAGAAGGAAAGGTAGTAAAACATCCAATTATCTTATTATTATCTAACATCAAAGTGTCCAGAATGTAGAATTTACTCCCGACTTTCTTATCGCTGATTATTGAAAACATTTCATCAGAATTACAATGGTATTTTACACTATCAAATTGACATAGGCCTGAATAGTAAAACTCATACCCTGGACTAACGGGATATATCCCCGTACTACTCAAAATATACCACGCACTCATCTGTCCACAATCCTCATTTCCGATTAATCCATCTGGAGAATTCGTATAAAACGAATCACAAATCTGTTTAATAATTCGATGTCCTTTTTCAGGGTGAGGGGTATAATTATACAAATATGCAATATGATGACTTGGCTCATTTCCATGCGCATACTGACCAATTAATCCAGTAATATCCGACTGTGTTCTCCCTGTGGTTTGTTCCTTTTCAGAAAATAGAGCATCCAGTCGTTTTTCTAAATCTTTTGAAGAACCCATCATACCCGCTTCTTGTTGCACAAAACTATACTGCCAACTATTGGCTTCTGTGAAGTGCAAATTCACTTCTTTGGGATCAAAGTTAGGTAGCCAATCGCCGTTTAGTCTTGGAGTAGCAAAACCGGTTTCAGGATTAATGATATTTCGCCATGACTCTGACCGTTTGTAAAAGACATCTGCTAAGCTGTCTTCTCCCATTTCATTTGCCATTTGGGCAATACACCAATCATCGTACGCATACTCCAAGGTCTTACTTACACTCTCTGATTCGTCTTCTGCTCGTACAAATCCATATTTGCGGTAGCTCGGCAAACCAAATAAATCGGTATTGGCACTCGCCACCATCGCTTCTAGAGCAAGAGTAGTATCAAAACCACGAATGCCTTTCATATACGCATCGGCTATCACACTTACGCTGTGATAACCAATCATACAATCGGTCTCGTTACTGGCTAGTTCCCATACAGGTAGTCGACCACTTTGCTTGTATATTTCTAAAAAACTATTGATGAAATCTGTAGTTCGTTGCTCATCTATAATCGTCATCAGCGGATGCAGTGCCCTATACGTATCCCACAATGAAAAGACGGTATATTGTGTATGATTGGGACTGTTATGAATCTTCATATCGTGTCCACGGTATTTACCATCGGCATCTTCAGCTATATTGGGGTGAATCATGCAGTGATACAGTGCCGTGTAAAATATGTGCTTCTTGTTTTCGTCTTGGGTGAATACTTCTATTTTGGAAAGTTCGGTGTCCCAATAGGCTTGTCCGCCTGTTACTATTTCATCAAATTGTACCTCTTCGTATGTTTTTGAAGTTTCGTAGTTAAGGTTTAATTGTGCTCCTGCAATAGAGGTAAATGAAAGCCCTACATACACTTCCAATTGATTGTCTTCTAATCTATCAAAATGCAAAACTGCTTTGCTACTATCAGCATTGTAAGCAATGGAAGAAATTTCCTGAGTAAAATCCATCGAAAAATAGCAATGTTGCTCCTTAGCCCAACCTTCACTTATTCTAAATCCATCTAGGGTATGTTTTCCTCTTTCTTTTATGATGAAATCAAGTGTTTTATCTCGGTGTTTCAAGTCAAGTAAAACATAACCTTTATTCTTATCAAAGGTATACCGATGGTATCCTGCCCAAGTAGAAGTGGTTAATTCTACTTTCACCCCATTACCTGGCAGATTTACCGCATAATAATTGGCTTTGGCTACCTCGTCAGCATGACTAAACTTGGTTTTGTACTCTTCAGGATTAAAGGAGATGGGATTTGCTGAAGGCAGCAATAAAATATCGCCGTAATCACTTACGCCTGTGCCACTTAGGTGTGTATGCGAAAAACCATAAATAAAAGAGTCTGAATAATGATAGCCTCCGCAGCCATCCCAACTTCCATCTACACGAGTATCTGGACTCAACTGTACCATTCCGAAAGGAACCGTGGCTCCTGGGAATGTATGCCCGTGTCCGCCTGTTCCAATAAAGGGGTTTACATAGTTGCTAGGTTTTTGCGCAATAGCTAACTGAGAGAAAAGAATAAAGACAAGTGAGAAACGCATTGCGGCGAAGATACTCAAAAGAAAATTCCACAAAAAAGGCCTCCGATTATTTTACAAACCGAAGGCCTAATATCTATTAACTGGCAACTAATACCCAGTAACTAGTTCCTATAAATGTATCACCTCGTCATAAGCAGCGGCACATGCTTCCATGATAGCCTCACTCATCGTCGGGTGTGGATGTACTGTTTTTATCATTTCATGACCTGTAGTTTCTAGCTTACGAGCTGTTACCACTCCTGCTATCATCTCCGTAACGTTAGCACCTATCATGTGCGCTCCTAGGAACTCACCGTACTTCGCATCAAATATTACTTTTACAAAACCTTCTTTAGCTCCACTTGCACTGGCTTTACCCGATGCAGAGAACGGGAATTTACCTACTTTTATATCATATCCAGCTTCTTTCGCTTTTGCCTCTGTGTACCCTACTGATGCTATCTCTGGCCAAGTATAGGTACATCCTGGTATGTTTCCATAATCCAATGGGGCAACGTGTTGTCCACTTATTTTTTCTACACAGATTATTCCTTCTGCACTAGCTACGTGAGCTAGAGCTGGTCCGTGTACTATATCGCCTATAGCATAAACGCCCGGCACATTCGTTTGATAGAAATCATCTACCACTACTTTACCCTTCTCCGTTTTTACGCCTAGACCTTCCAGTCCAATGTTTTCTAAATTTGTTTCAATTCCAACTGCAGATAAAACTACATCACATTCGATGGTTTCCATTCCTTTTGCTGTTTTCACGCTCACTTTACAGCCAGCACCTTTTATATCTACTGCCTCCACAGAACTATTGGTCATAATAGTCATTCCTTTTTTCTTGTAGATTTTTTCAAGCTCTTTAGAAACATCTATATCCTCATTGGGAACGATGTTAGGCATAAATTCTACTACTGTTACTTCTGTACCCATAGCCGTATAGAAATAAGCGAACTCCATTCCAATAGCACCACTTCCCACTACAACCATTTTTTTAGGTTGAGTTGGTAACACCATTGCTTCGTGATAGCCTACTATTTTTTTACCGTCTATTGGTAAATTTGGTAATTGACGTTCACGAGCACCAGTTGCAAGGATAACGTGTTTCGCAGAATGGGTTTCTTTCTTGCCTTCATTATCCACGCTTACTTGGCCTTTGGCTATTAGTTTACCGAAACCTGTTAGAATTTCAATTTTATTCTTTTTCATCAAGAACTGTATGCCCTTGCTCATGCCGTCTGCAACTCCACGGCTACGTTTTATAACCGCACCAAAGTCGTGTTTTGCCTCACTAACTGAGATTCCGTAATCACTTGCGTGATTTATATATTCAAATACTTGAGCCGATTTTAACAATGCTTTGGTTGGAATACATCCCCAATTAAGGCATACTCCGCCAAGCTCCGATTTTTCTACCACCGCTACTTTATGTCCAAGTTGTGCTGCACGAATGGCTGCTACATATCCACCTGGGCCACTTCCGATTACTATTACGTCAAAATTCATAAGTTTGTTCTTTGCGGTGCAAAGAAAGGAATTTTTTCTGTAGGAACATTCCTTTGTATGAGCTGTATATCATTAAAATATCACTCTTTATTCTATAGCAATACTATTGACTCCGTCTATTTCCAAGGGTCTCTACAGAAAACCCCCATCTATACTAACTGATTTTTCGTAGACTTAAAATTAGCCTTAAATTTGCACCCAATGGGAAGAGCATTCGAATTCAGAAAAGCCCGTAAGATGAAACGCTGGGGCAAAATGGCGGTAACGTTTACGCGTATAGGCAAAGAAATAGCAATGGCCGTAAAAGAAGGCGGTCCAGACCCAGACAACAACTCCAGACTGCGCATGGCTATGAAAAATGCCAAGTCTGAAAATATGCCTAAAGACAGAGTAGATGCTGCCATAAAAAAAGCATCTGACAAAGACAGTAGCTCCTACGAGGAGATTCTTTATGAAGCTAAAGGTCCTTTTGGTTTAAGTTTAATGATTGAAACTGCTACCGATAATATTAATAGAACAGTTGCTAACATGCGCGCCATCTTAAGCAGAAATGGCGGAGAACTGGGGACCAGTGGATCGCAGGAATTTAACTTTGATCGTAAATGTATTTTCAAGGTCAACCTTGGAGAACTAAACATGGAAGATGCAGAGCTTGAGTTAATAGACTTTGGGCTAGATGAAATAGAGCAAGTAGAAGATGAAACGTTGATTTATACTGCTTTCACCGATTACGGCAATATGCAAAAGGGACTTGAAAATATTGGCATTGAAATAGACTCCGTAGATATTGAGCGCATTCCTCACAACACCCTAGACCTAACAGAAGAGCAAAAAGAAGAATGCAATAAGCTCATAGAAAAACTGGAAGAAGACGAAGACGTACAAAACATTTTTCATAACGCCGTGCTCTAAATTTTGAAAAAGATATGCTTCTTCAATAGTTCCAATTTTTGGGGCGGTGGCGAAAAGCTTCATCTTGAAAATGCAAAAGCATTTAGAGCAAAAGGGTATAGTGTAACTATAGCAGCACATCCCATGTCTCCTTTGTGGGAACGCGGGCAAGAAGCTGGTTTTAATCTCTTTCCAATAGAAGTAAAAAGCCTATCGTTCCTCAACCTTTTCAAACTCCTTGCACTTAAGCGGTATTTCCAACAAGAAGAAATAGATACCGTTATTTTTACAACTTCCCAAGATGCTAAAACAGCCAGTATCGCAGGACAAATGGCACATCTTCAACGGAGAGTTTACCTGCGTGGTTTGGCAACTCCCATTAAAAATAGTATCGTAAATAGATATTGTTTAGGTAAAGCAACAACGCACATCATTGCTAATTCTGAAGAAACCAAGCGTACGATTTTACACTACTTGCACAATACGTTAAATGCCGCACAAATACCTGTTATTTACCATGGATTGGATTCAACTATTTTAAACAATACCCATGAAATCTTGCCGCAAATT
>DGBH01000071.1 GCA_002384205.1 Bacteroidetes bacterium UBA4009 | reverse complement strand
TCAATTGCCTACACAGTTTATCGAAATAGGATCCTACGGTGGTTTTGCAGGTGCTACAACTTCTTACTATATACTACCTAACGGCCAGCAGTTTATGACCTCAGGAACCATAGGCTCACCGCTCACAAGCAACGAGATTACCCCTGTAACAGCCAAAGTTTATAAGGCTATGTGCTCTCGTTTAGACGCTATACGTTTTAATCAATTATCAGGTAACGAATTGGGAAACATGACGTATTTCGTGAGACATAAAACAAGGAAATCAGATCATAAAATTCAGTGGAGCTTTATGGATAGTGTGCCACTAGAGCTTGTTTCGTTTTACCAGGATGCTCTAAATAATATCAAACCGCAGGCTATAAATTAAGCCAAAAAACATCATGAATTGTAGAAAACTACAGTTTGTATCACCCTAATAATCCCTCAAAAAATAAAAAATCACATGAAAATAGGCTTAATACGAGAATGGAAAGCTCCCGCAGATAAGAGAGCAGCACTTACGCCCGCTCTGTGTTCCGAGTTTAAGAACCGCTACCCACAAGTAGAACTGGTAGTGGAGACTTCGTTAGACCGAACGTTTACAGACCAAGAGTATGAAGCCGCTGGGGTTAAGGTAGTTTCAGACATGGGTGATTGCGATATTTTATTGGGCATCAAAGAAGTGCCATTAGACAAACTCATCCCGAATAAAACGTACTTATTTTTCTCGCACACTATAAAAGAGCAGGCATATAATAAAGAGCTGCTGCAAGAAGTCTTAGCAAAAAAAATAACGCTTATAGACTACGAACCCCTCACTTGGGCTGGAGGAGGTCGTATTCTTGGTTTTGGGAAATGGGCAGGTATCGTTGGGACATATAACGCTTTCTTAGCCTATGGAAAAAAAACGGGTCAATATGAACTACCTCCGGCGTATGTTATCAATGATTATCAAAAATCAATGGATTTACTAAGTCAGCTCGATTTGCGAAGAACTCGTCTTGTTTTTACGGGAAACGGTCGCGTGGCAGAAGGTATACGTGAAGTTTTAGACCTGATGAAAATAAAAGAGGTCTCGCCCCAAGAGTTTATTTCTCAGCCACCCATAGGAGCTTATTTTACCCAACTTACCAGTTGGGATTTGTATCATCGAAAAGATGGCGGATCATGGCAATTAGGTCATTTTTATGACCATCATACTGAGTATTGCTGTGAGTTTGATAACTTTTTGGCGCATTCAGATATTCTCATTAATGGCATGTATTGGGAAGATGATATTGCCCCATTATTTGAGAAAAAAGACACCCAGCTTCCCAATTTCAATATTAAGGTAATAGCAGACATTACTTGTGATGTAGAAGGAAGTGTACCTATTACCATGAAGGCTACCGATATTTACGATCCTACATTTGGGTGGAGTAAAAGCGAGCAAAAGATGGTTGCTCCGTTTGGCGAAGACACTATAGATGTAATGGCGGTTACCAACTTACCTACAGAAATGCCTAAAAATGCAAGTGAGGAATTTGGAAATTTACTGCTTGAACATATTATGCCTTTACTAGTGAATGGCGATCAAGATGAAATCTTAAAACGAGCTAGAATTACCCAAAACGGTGAACTTACCGAAGAGTACCTGTATTTAAAAGATTACGTAAATAGTAAATAAACAATCTAAAGAATTTATTATCATTGTCGCTTAAATGCGAGTAATTACCTTCTTCACTCACGAGTTGAAGAGCATGAAACAGTTCTATAAAATAACAGGTATGGCTGCGCTCTTACTTTTGAGTACGAAATCTATCGCTCAACAGTCCTATACCTTATCAGGCTATGTAAAAGAAGCGGGTAGTGGGGAATTACTATTGGGTGTTTCTATTTACACCAGCAATAAAAGTGCAGGTACGGTTTCCAATAATTTTGGTTACTACGCATTACAGTTGCCCGCAGGCAAGCATACGGTGGTTTACCAATTTATAGGTTACAAACCCTTAGTTCAAGTAGTGGACATTACAGCAGATAAAGTCTTATCGGTTACCTTGAGCGATGCTCAAACAGATATCGGAGAGGTTGTGGTGAAAGGGAGTAGAACCCAAAAGAATGTTAGTGAAGATGTGCAAATGAGCACAATCGAAATTCCGATTAAAACGATCAAAGACATTCCTGCATTAATGGGTGAAAAGGATGTGCTGAAGGTACTGCAGCTTATGCCAGGGGTGCAAAGTGGCAGCGAAGGGCAAAGTGGTCTCTATGTACGAGGCGGTGGTCCTGATCAAAACCTAATCATACTTGACGGTGCGACGGTGTATAATGCGCAACATCTTTTCGGATTTTTTTCGTTGTTTAATGGAGATGCGCTGCGCAGTGTAGAACTTATAAAAGGTGGCTTTCCTGCCGAATATGGAGGTAGACTTTCTTCTGTTATCGACATGAATATGAAAGACGGCAATAAGCAAAAGTACACTGGTGAATTAGGTATAGGTGTTATATCTTCTAAAGGCTTACTTGAAGGCCCGTTTGCCAAGGGTAAAGGGTCTTTTATTGTTTCCGGGAGACGCACGTATATTGATGCATTAGCACAACCCATAATCCTAGCCACTAATAATGGGAACACTGCAGGTTATTTTTTTTATGACTTAAATGCAAAAGCTAATTACGAAATCAATGCGAATAACAGAGTGTACCTTAGTGGCTATTTCGGCAGAGATAAGTTTTACGCCAATTTCAACGAAAAATCAGATAATAGCACGTATAAAAGCAAAACGAGTTTTGGATGGGGAAATGCCACAGGAACTGCTCGATGGAATCATATTATAAGTCCTAAATTATTTTCTAACACATCCGTGGTCTCTAGTTTTTATGAATTGGCTATTAAAGCAGAAGAGTTATATAACGACACTTCTCAATTTGCCTTAAGGTATGGTTCTGGAATACAGGATTATAGCTTAAAACAAGATTTTGATTGGTATGCGAACAATAATCACAAAGTAAAATTCGGATTTATAGCAACACAACATACGTTTACTCCGGATGCTTTGGTACTCACGAGTGCTTTTTTTGATGAGAGTATCAATAGGAAGACCGTCTATAAATCTATAGAAACAGGTAGCTATATTCAAGATGAATGGAAGATTAGTCAACGTATAAAAACCTTAGTTGGCTTGCGATTGAGTACCTTTACTTCCGAAGATAAAACCTACGTAAATCCAGAACCAAGGGTGGCGCTTTCGTATAATTTAAAACAAGATTTAGCCCTTAAAGCATCTTATGCTACGATGAACCAGTATGTTCATTTACTAAGTAATAGCGGTGTGGGATTGCCTACTGATTTATGGGTGCCTGCCACCAATAGGGTTAAACCGCAAAATAGTCAGCAGGTAGCTGCAGGTGTTGCCAAAGATTTTGAAAAGTTAAATTTCAGCGTCACAGCAGAAGGATATTACAAAACCATGAATAATATAATTGGCTACAAAGAAGGGGCATCCTTTTTAGCTATTCAAGATGGTGCAGAAGGGGCGGAGTCTATTTCATGGGAAAATAATATTAC
>DGBH01000086.1:1050-3075 GCA_002384205.1 Bacteroidetes bacterium UBA4009 | reverse complement strand
CTGGCCCAGTACAACACATAATTAAAGGTAGATGAATGAAAACTAAATACGTATTTGATGTAGATGGTACTCTTACTCCGAGCCGCGGTTTAATTGATCCTGAATTCAAAGCGTTTTTCAACGCGTTTTGTCTATTCAATGACGTTTATCTAGTTACAGGAAGCGACCGTGATAAAACTATTGAACAAGTGGGCGAAGACACATATAATCTGTGCAAAAGAGTATATCAATGTTCAGGCAATGATGTGTGGGAACGCGATGTAAACATCAGAACTAATGGCTGGATAATCCCAACAGAAGTTCATCAGTTGTTAAGAGAATTTGTACGACTTAGTGAATTTCCGATACGCGCTGGTAATCATATTGAAGAACGACCTGGAATGGTTAACTTCAGTATTGTAGGCCGTAACGCCAGTCTAGAACAGCGAGCAGAATATGTTGCTTATGATACTCGTAAAAAAGAACGTGAAGTATTAGCTCGTATTATCACTAACGAGTTCCCGGATATTACTGCAACAGTAGGCGGTGAAACTGGAATTGATATCGGTCAACGTGGCTCAGATAAAAGCCAAATACTAAAAGACTTTGGAAAAAGTAATAGAATACATTTTTATGGTGATGCTATATTCGAAGGTGGTAACGACTACCCATTAGCTCAAGCATTAAAGAAATTTCAATTAGGATTTTCACATCGTGTTACTGATTGGGAAGATACCTTTGTTAAACTAGAAATATTAGAGTCTGTACAGAGAGAAGAATTCGAATGAAAGTATACATCGGTGAATATCCTAGTAGATTAACTTGTAATATACATACCAACCACATGCATAAAAAGTATGGGTGGTACAGTTGGAATGAAAATGTAAGTCACGAAGACTATGTGTTTGAAGCTATTGAAGATATAGTACAGGACGTGTATAATGTTTTCAATTGGATCTGGTTTGATCGTCGTGTTCAGAAAATAAAAGTTAAAATTAACAAGTGGGACACTTGGAGCATGGATCATACATTAGCTTCAATTGTATTACCAATGCTAAAACAATTACAAGAAACTAAACACGGCAGCCCCTTTGTTGATGATAAAGACGTGCCGAAAGAATTGCGTAGTACTAGCGCTCCTCCAAAAGAAAATAAGTGGGACACAGACGCTAATCACTTTCTTCGTTGGGATTGGGTTCTTGATGAAATGATCTGGGCATTTGAACAAAAGTGCCGTGATGATTGGGAAAGCGATTACTACAAATATGATGAAGCCCCTGAAGAACAATTTGGATTGAAGCTTGTATGGGAAGACCGTACAGCCAGAGAAGCACATCAAAAACGAATGACAAATGGGTTTAAATTGTTTGGAAAATACTACGAGGGTCTTTGGGACTAATGAAAAAATTCTGGCGGGTTTGGGCTAAAAGCTTAGGCGAAAAAGTAGGTGAAACTGACAAGCAAGCAGATGCAGTGGCCGTGATCAGAACGTTTTGGTGGGTTGTACATATTGCTACTTGCTTTATGATTATTATACATAACACAACAAAGTTAGGATGGATATAATGTTTACAATAGAAATGGATTGGGATGAAACGGCTATTACTATTCTAGACACAAACGCAGAGTTTGAAGATCTTCAAATTATTATGTATGATGATATAGTATACATAAGACAATTTGACGAAGATACAGAAAGTTTTAGCTTAATAGCTATATCGCCAGAAATGATGTTAGCGCTTCAAAAATCTTTTACGCTACCTAATGGTGCGTATTATTTAAAAAAGCCAGATAAAAGGGATTTGTATTAAAATGAAATATGTGATTGATATCGACGGAACTATTTGCAAAGAAGTTATTCTTCCAAATGGTAAAAAAGACTATGCTAATCATATTCCATACATGGATCGTATTGCAAAAGTAAATGCATTATACAAGGCTGGACACACAATTAAGTATATGACTGCTCGTGGCTGCGTTAGTGGCATTGACTATTATCAACTAACAAAAGATCAACTAGTAAACTGGGGCGCAAAGCATCACGAA
>DGBH01000086.1:0-859 GCA_002384205.1 Bacteroidetes bacterium UBA4009 | reverse complement strand
AAAGCATTTTGGAGTGAAAACTTCTTCCGTAGCACAGGAGAAACCTATGAGTAAATTTATCGCAGCAATGGATCATAGCGGCGGTTCTACCGGTGGTGTCCTAAAAAATTACGACCAAGAATATACTGAAGAAAACAAAATGGATTTAGTCCATGAAATGCGTCTTAGAATGGTTAACTCTCCTGACTTCAACAGCACTAACATCTGGGGAGCAATCCTCTACCAAGATACAGTTGAACGTGGAATGGTTCCAATCCTTAAAGCTAAAGGCATTCAATCATTTCTTAAAGTAGACAGTGGTTGTGAAGAAAACGGATATCTAAAATATTTCAAATTAGATAAAATGATAGATGTTGCGCATGAACATGAATGCTATGGTACAAAGATGCGTAGTATTGTTAAGAGTTTAGATGTAATGGATATGATTTTAGAGCAACAGTTTGCATTAGCTGAAAGAATCTATAATGTTGGATTGATGCCAATTATCGAACCAGAAATTCCTATTGAACACCCTGACAAAGCAAACATGGAAGAAGCATTGTTTTTGAGATTGAAGGCATTTTTAGATAACTACAAAGGTAAATGTATTCTTAAACTTACATTGCCAGAAATTCCAAATACTTATTGGTTATTGAATCAATATCAAAATGTTCATAAAGTTGTTGGGCTCAGTGGTGGTTATTCTACTCAAGAAGCTTGCGAACGACTAAGCAAAAATAATAATATGAGCGCAAGTTTTAGTAGAGCATTAAGTGAGCGCCTAACTAAAGGGTTGACAAATGAAGAATTTGATTATATAATTGGATTCAATATCTCTAATATAGCAGCAGCGTCCTCATAATAACTGGAGAATCAAATG
>DGBH01000178.1:2139-6044 GCA_002384205.1 Bacteroidetes bacterium UBA4009 | reverse complement strand
ATCATATTCCTTAAATTGATCAACCAACGGGCTAAAATCCATAAAATCTGCGTGTATCACTTCTGTTAACTTAGGATGAACTAGTCCTAATCTTTTACGATTCACAATTAGTACGTGCTCTACTTTTTCATTTCTAAGACACTCGTTTAACGTGCTTCGGCCCACCATGCCCGTACTTCCTGTTATTATTACTTTCATTTGCTTTTTTTATGTGTATGTTCTGACTCTGTCTACACCATTTCCTGTGCAAAGATACATGGAGATCCTTTTGCACTATTTAAAATTACACTCAAGTCCCTTAATCGCATAATCCGCTAAAACCATTCAGCCATTTATATTTGCGGGTATACTTACTAATGCAAAAAACATTATTTATTCTCTTTTCCATAATTTGTTTAGTATTCCCAACACAACTATATGCACAATCATCTAGTTCTGTAAGCAAAGGAGATTTCTTTGTTTATTGGGGTTACAGCAGAGAATGGTTTACTAATTCGGATATTCATTTTACAGGTACGGACTATGACTTTACCATACTAGATGTGCAGGCTAAAGACAGACAAAGTCCTTTGGAGTGGGATCCATACTTTAAACTAAATAAACTTACCATCCCGCAATACAACCTACGCATTGGCTATTTTTTAAATGACAAATACAGCATAACCTTAGGATGGGACCACATGAAATATGTGATGGTTCAAGATCAAATTGCAAAAATAAACGGATCTATAAACAATATAGATTCCGCCTATAATGGAACGTATTCTGAAAATGACATACAATTAACTCCCGATTTTTTAACCTTCGAGCATACAGACGGCCTTAATTACGCTAATGCAGAACTTCGTCGATTCGACAATTTAATTCATAAACCGAAACTTGCGATAAATCTAGTTACCGGAGCTGGTGCCGGCTTATTATACCCGCGCACCAACGTGGGCTTAATGAATTTTGAAAGAGCAGATCAATGGCATTTATCAGGCTATGGTATAAGTGTAGTTACAGGTCTTAATGCCACATTTTACAAGCACTTTTTTATACAAAGCGAATTAAAAGGGGGCTTTATAAATATGCCAGATATATTGACTACTTATCATGAGTCCGACCGTGCAAAACAGCAGTTTTTCTTTAGCCAATGGAATGTAACATTTGGCGCTCAGTTTAATATTTTAAAGAGGTAGGTAAAGGTTTTACACCTAACCATAGTACTCTACAAACTGATTTTCAGTCTCATAGAGTTTAATACAATGCAAAGTTGCACCTTGTGGCAATTCGTGCTCAAGCTGCTCCCATATTTTTATCACGATATTTTCTATGCTTGGCATTACATCCTTCAAAAAATCTACATCGAGGTTAAAATTCTTATGATCTAGTTTTGAGACCACTTTATGCTCTAGTATTACTTTTAGTTTTTTAAGGTCCATTACAAATCCCGTGTCTGGATTAGGAACGCCTTTTACCGTAACGTACAGGTCAAAATTATGACCATGCCAATTCTTATTGGCACATTTGCCAAACACCTCGTCGTTTTGTTTCTCCGTCCAATTGGGATTAAAAAGTTTGTGTGCTCCATTGAAGTGAACCTTTCGGGTAACGTATACCATAATATTTTGCAAAAATAAGGTAAAGATCAAGTCTATGCTTAACTCTTCTTATAAAGTATTTAGTTTATGACACACTCATAAGCCCTAGATTTTAACTTTTTGCCACCTCGAATATGATTTAAACTTTTCGACACCGCGAAATAGGATTAATTTTGTGCTTCATGGCGATAATCATTACCGGTGCAGCAGGGTTTATAGGAAGTTGTTTAGTGTCTTTTTTAAATGAAAAAGGATTAACCGATCTTATTTTAGTAGACGATTTCAATGCCCCAGCAAAAGCAAGAAACTTGGAAGGGAAAAAATATACCGCCAAGATAGATCGCACTATATTCCTGAATGACATACAACGACATACGATAGACTTCGTATTCCACATTGGAGCTCGCACAGACACCACAGAATTTGACGTCAGCATATTTGACGAACTCAATATTCGCTACAGTCAAGTTTTATGGAATCATTGCTCTAACAACAACATTCCCTTTCTGTATGCATCCTCCGCTGCAACATACGGTAGCGGTGAATGTAGTTTTGATGACCGGTTAGATATAAGCCCACTTTTACCGCTAAATCCTTACGGCCAGAGTAAACAAGATTTTGACGTTTGGGCGTTAGCTCAAAAAAAGAAACCGCCTTTTTGGGTAGGATTAAAGTTTTTTAATGTTTTCGGCCCTAACGAATATCACAAGGGGCGTATGGCAAGTGTAGTATTGCACGCCTTTAACCAAATTGCTCAAAACAATAGTTTAAAACTATTTAAAAGCCACCATTCTAATTACCCAGACGGAGGCCAAATTCGTGATTTTATTTACGTAAAAGATTTAGTAGAAATCATGTGGTTTTGGTATAAAAAGCAAAATAAGAGTGGAATATATAATGCAGGAACAGGTGAAGCTCGCACATTTAATGATTTGGCAAGTGCAATTTTTAAAGCCTTGAACAAAGAATCTAACATAAACTACATCCCTACACCAGAAGACATTCGGGATAAGTATCAATACTTTACAGAAGCTACCATGCAAAAAACAAGAGATGCTGGTTATACCCAAGCCTTTTATAGTCTTGAAAATGCCGTTAAAGACTACGTACAGCAGTATTTGGAAACGAACAAAACCTATTGAAACGCGGTATACAAATATCGTGGATTATCGTTACAGTGCTCTCTCTGTGGCTGGTTATGCATCTCGTAACCTCACTGCAGAAAAACAAAGATGAAACCATAACCGAAAATATTTTACCATTTATCACAAAGCTAAAGTCTGAGTCTGACGAAATATTTAAAACCATAATTCCCGTTAGTTTCAGCAAAGAGTCTGGGAGTATTGGAAAAGCATATCAACATAAAAATTGGTATATACTGAAATACGATGGCACGCAAGCCACGTATTGGAACAGTAATAAAATAGCGCTTGATTCTACAGTAATCCAAGCAAGTACCTTCCCGCTTATCTATCGATTTGGGGATGATTTATATGCTGTGTTTAAACATCCTTCTACTACATTTCTTGCTTTTCGGCTGGCCAATGATGGAAAACCTTATGTGAAGTTACGCGATGCATTACCGCAATTAGGAGGATACTATTTTGAATTAGGCACACTCCCAAAGGTCAGCACCTCTCTTTTGTTTTCTTTTGTAAAAGTAGCAGAAACAGAGATTGATTTTATTAGCATCGCACTAATCGCAACCTACATCTTGTTGTTTTTAGCACTGGTTTACTTAAGAAACCAAGACTATATGATGTACTTGGCTATGGCCAATATTGCATTTGTTCAAATTGCCGCGTTTTATCATCTGCAATATGCCTTTAGCGACTTTTATTTATTCTCAAACCAGAGTATACAACTAGTTGCGGCCAACCACCTTATTCCTCTACTTTTCATGCACCTAGCTGCTGTATTAAGTATTGGAATTGTAATTATACAATTGGTTAAAAAACTTCCTAATGCATTATCCATACCCATTTTAAGTGCCTACTTATTTTTCTTGGCGGATTTTTTTATAGATCTTGCTAAAAGACTCGCCTTACGATCTTCTATTTCTTTTGATTTTGAAAAACTTTTTGAGCTAAGCGCTTTGTCATTTTTGGCTTTGGCATTTATAGCACTCAGTTTTATTGCGTTATGGTTGTTGTGTTACTATAGTAAGCTAAAAGAGCAACTAAACCACGCATCTGCTTGGACAGGTATTACTATAGGACTACTTGTTTTTATTGTTTTTCAATACCTAGATGCGAGCAGAAGCATGACTTCACTGAGTTACCCCATATTCCTAGTAGCAATAGCAATCTTTTTACACTATCG
>DGBH01000178.1:0-2057 GCA_002384205.1 Bacteroidetes bacterium UBA4009 | reverse complement strand
ATTACTACCAATATTGCCTATGTCAGCCAGCAGGCTCGTCAGCAACTCTTTTTAGGAAAAACCGCAGAAGACCTAATAGAAAACAAAGATATAAGAGCTGAGAGAATACTCAAATCTTTTGAAAATCAACTTTCACAAGAATTTCTTACCCCAACCAATTTTCAAGATTTTATAGCTAATAAAGACAAAATAGAGAATCGGATAAAACATCTGTACTTCAGTAATTATTTAGAAAAATACAAACTAAAACTATACACTTTTGGGCCTAACCAAGAAATAATAGCAAGCAATAACCCATACACTTTCAGTGATTTAGACAGTGTATATAATACAAACACCAAACGTACGGCTAGTGCCTACTTTTTTCAGATAGACGACCCTACAAGCTTAAACGGCTATATCGCAAAATATGAAAACTGCAATCTTGAAGGACACTTTGGGACCACCTTTATTCTCTTGCAGCCACGCGTTGTTCAGTCCGAATTTTTATACCCCGAAATATTCGCCAATCAAAAGTCAGAGGAGACCATTTCCATGGATGATTATTCTTATGGTTTATACTTTAATCATGTATTAATTAGCCAAAAAGGAAATTTTCCTTACTTACTAAACAAGTCACCTCAGGAAGGCAATACAAGCCTATTTGATATAGGTAGCATACGACATCGTATTTTTAAAAAAGGAGCCTATACTCTGGTTATATCGAAGGCCGAAAATAGAATTAGAACTTGGCTGTCAATACTTACGTTTACGATTACTTTACTGCTTGGCATTTGCTTTCTAATATCCATAGGCACTTACACTATGATTGACAAAGAGGCACCTTTGGCTACTTCTTTTTTACCCGGAACCTCCACCCTACTCAGTGCACGTATACAAACATCGCTTACCATCATTTTGCTCATGGGACTATTGCTATCTGTTTACATCGTCATAAATATTGTAAAGGCAAGCTATAACAACAGTTTAGAAAACCAATTACTAAACACCGTAAAGAGCATAAATAGTCAGTTTCAAAACAAAATTGACCTAAAAGATAAGCTAGAAAACGATGAGCAGCGTACGCTTTTACTCAATCAAGCCAGTAGCTCGTACAACGTAGATATAAATTTATATGATGTAAATGGCAACTTGGTCAGTAGTACAAAACCGTACCTTACATCAAAAGAAATCCTCAGTTTTCAAATGAATCCAAAAGCATTTGAAGCGTTAAAAAAAGATAGAAAATCACAACTCTTAGCACAAGAAGAATTAGAAGGCTCTGATTTTCTAAGTGCCTATATCCCTCTTTTAGACAGCCGTAATGAAGTTATTGGATACTTAAACACACCATTTTTCGCTAAAAACCAAGAACTTAATAAGCAAATATCAAATCTGGTAGTTAATATCTTAAACATCTACTTTTTGCTAATTATAGGAGGTATTGTTTTGACTTATTTTATATCACGGCAAATATCTAAACCACTATTACTTATCCGCCAAAAAATAGCCACTACGGTGCTTTTGGGTGAGAATGAACAAATAACCTATAACCGCGATGATGAGATAGGACAGCTAGTAAAACAATACAACAAAATGGTCCTAGAACTGCAAGAAAGCGCTAATCAAATGCTGGAAACAGAAAGAGAAGATGCTTGGCGCGAAATGGCCAAGCAAGTAGCACATGAAATAAAAAATCCGCTTACTCCTATGAAGTTGAGCCTGCAACACTTACAACGTGCTTATGACAGTGGACCCAGCGAAAAATTAGACACCCTGTTTACTAAAACCAGCAAGTTACTCGTGGAGCAAATAGACAGTTTGAGTAACATGGCTAGCGAGTTTAGTGATTTCGCTAAAATGCCAGAGGATAAGTTTCTACCCTTTAATATCTCTAAAATTATGGAAGGAACCATTGACCTTTTTAAACAATCTGAAAATATAGCGGTCAGAGCCAAAGTAGCACCAGAAATATATGTAAATGCCGACCCAGAGCAAGTCCGACGTATATTCAATAACCTCATAAAAAATGCTATTCAAGCGATTCCTGAAAATAAACAAGGTACGTTAGAAATACA
>DGBH01000017.1:3549-4346 GCA_002384205.1 Bacteroidetes bacterium UBA4009 | reverse complement strand
ATTATAGACGAAGAACAGAAATTCGGGGTGAGTGCAAAAGAAAGACTCAAAGAATTTAAGGCCAATGTAGATACGCTAACCCTTACCGCTACGCCTATACCTAGAACGCTTCATTTTTCGCTCATGGGAGCTAGAGATTTGAGTATTATTCAAACACCTCCGCCCAACAGAAGGCCGGTACAAACAGAGGTGCAGGTATGGAACGATGAGATAATACAAGAATCTATAAGCAACGAGATTGCCCGTGGCGGTCAAGCGTTTATGATTCATAATCGGGTAAAAGATATTGGAGAAGTAGCGCAACGCATACGCAACCTGGTGCCACACGCTCGTGTAATAGTAGGTCACGGACAAATGAAAGGTGACGACTTAGAGCAAGTAATGGTGCAATTTATAGAAGGTGAATATGACGTGCTAGTGGCCACTACCATTATAGAAAGTGGACTCGATATACCCAATGCCAACACTATAATTATAAATAACGCCCACATGTTTGGGTTATCTGACCTACATCAAATGCGGGGTAGAGTAGGTCGTAGCAACGTAAAAGCCTATTGTTATCTATTAGCGCCGCCTGTACACTCGCTACCAGATGATGGCAAACGAAGGCTACAAGCGATAGAAGAATTTTCTGACTTAGGGTCTGGATTTAATGTAGCCATGCGAGATTTGGATATACGTGGTGCCGGAAATCTTCTGGGCGCAGAGCAAAGTGGATTTATATCTGAAATAGGATTTAGTATGTACCACAAAATACTAGATGAAGCGATAAGAGAGCTCCAAGAAGAAGAATTTGA
>DGBH01000017.1:1119-3397 GCA_002384205.1 Bacteroidetes bacterium UBA4009 | reverse complement strand
GTAGAACCTGATTTTGATGCCCGAATACCTGAAAATTTCATAAGTAATGTAGCCGAACGCATAAACATATATACGCGCTTATCTGAGGTGGATGACGAAGAAGAGCTAGAAAAATATTCGCTTCAAATAGTGGATAGATTTGGGAGTTTGCCCAAAGTCGTGAGTAATCTTATTCTAAGTGTTCGGTTTAAAATAGCAGCGCAAAACATATTTGCCGAAAAAGTAAAAACCAACGGAGAAGAGGTACATCTTTACTTTAACAATGACTTAGGAGAGCAATTTTACCAGGCCAAAACCTTTACCAACATACTGGCTAAAATTAACACTTTACCCTCTCATTTTAGTTTTAAGCAAGGCAAGACACATCTCATTCTAGTTGTAAAGGGATTTGCTAATTACCAAGAAAGCTTAACCCAAATCAGACTGTTGAAAGTATAATTAGGCAATTCTTTTTCTTGACTGAATTTTTTTCTCTTTTTGCTCATTTAACAATTCACATTTATTAATCCTCTGAACTGTCCTATTTGGGTGGGTACTATAATCTGCTAAAACCCCTTCAACAGCTCCCCAAATTCCCATACATCCATAAATGAATTGTACATAGGAACAGGAGCTAAGCGTATTACATTGGGCTGTCGCCAGTCCGCTATTACATCTCGTTCTGTAAGGTAATCAAAGAGTGCTTTACCGTTCTCATTGGTTAGCATACTCAGTTGGCAACCACGCTCGGCCGGGGTTATTATCTCAAACTCTAGCTTATCATTAGACGCTTGTGCATCCATTACTACGTGTTCTAAAAAGGTATTTAATAATTTGCCTTTGGCTACAAGTGCATCCATTCCCACTTCATCAAACATATCGAGCGATGCCTTATGTGCTGCCATAGCCAGTACGGGAGCATTGCTTAGCTGCCAGCCTGCTGCTCCGGGCTCAGGTATAAAACCTTTTTTCATTTGAAAACGCTCACTTTCCTTGTGTCCCCACCAACCTGCTAGTCGCGGAGTATCAGGATTGTTGCCGTGCTTCTCGTGCACAAAAACACCACTTACACCTCCAGGGCTACTGTTTAAATATTTGTAGGTACACCACGCAGCAAAATCTACATTCCAGTCGTGAAGTGCCATTTTTATATTACCGGCTGCATGTGCACAATCAAATCCTGCATAGGCTCCTACGCTGTGTGCCGCTTCTGTAAGTACTTTTATATCAAATGCTTGACCCGTATAATACTGTACCCCGCTAAAAAACACCAATGCACACTCCTCTCCTACTTCTTTTATTTTGGCTACTATATCTTCTGTACGTAGCGCATACTCACCCGCTCTTGGGTTTATCTCTACCACAGCATCTTCGTACGCAAAACCGTGCTGTTTTACTTGGCTCTCTATAACGTACATATCGCTTGGGAAAGCACCACCTTCCATGATGATTTTATAGCGCGATTGTGTAGGTCGGTAAAAACTAGCAAGTAGCAAGTGGAGATTTACCGTAAGGTTATTCATCACCACTACTTCTTCTGGTTTCGCCCCTACAAGTTTTGCTTCTTTATCAAAAAAATGATGGTAACTAAACCAAGGGTTTTTACCGTGAAAATGACCTTCAACACCCAGTTTTTGCCAATCGTTAAGCTCTTGTTGTATATAATCTACAACAGACTTAGGCTGCAATCCTAATGAGTTCCCTGTAAAGTAGAGCTGCTCTGCCCTAGTTTTTCCCGGAGGTATAAAAAACTGGCCGCGGTATTTGGCAAGTGTGTCTTCACTATCTAATTTCTGAGCGAACTCTTTACTCGTGGTCATTTGCATAGTGCAAATAAAGCGAGAAATAGAAAAGGGTAAACAAATACTCCGGTTTTAGAAAAAGATTAATAACATAATTAGTCCAATGAGTAACAGTAAGAGTACTATCGAAATAATGAGAACCGCAAGGGCTAATCCGTACCGTTCAGTTACTCCCGGATTTTTATATCTAAAGTAAATATGTACGGCCATGGCAGAGAGTATAATAGCGCCAATTAATCCGAAAACTGACGTTAAAAAAGTACTTAATAAGGAACCCAACGCCCACAACGCGTACTTATTAGCTTGGCGATATTTCCATTTTCGGTAGTCTATATCTTCTTTTTCTGCTGTGGACAACACAGAATCTCTGGGCGCTAGTCGCTTTTGGGCAATGCGCAATGGAATGGTATAAAACGGAGAAGCATGCTCGCTTTCTGGCACTGCGTCATCATCCGTATTTAGACCTATTACCTCTTCTGTTTCAAGGTTAGCTGTAA
>DGBH01000017.1:571-899 GCA_002384205.1 Bacteroidetes bacterium UBA4009 | reverse complement strand
AGGTGTTTTTACACGCACCATTCTTCCTCTATACTGGCTTGTACATGCGCTTATACAGCTCAAAAGTAAAAGTACAAATAGAGGTTGATGTTTACTTCTCATAGCTCAAAATAGGCGCACATATTTTCCACGTTTATATCCAAATCCGTCTGGGGTAATGTATTGATACGCACATGAAAAACGATACTCATGACAATCATTTACTACGCCATACAACTCGTTTTGACGGACCACAATAATATCCTTATTTACAATTCGGGGAGGTAAGTCAAAAATACAGGGCAAGCGAAGGTTTCCGTACACATCATAAACTCCCCAATATCCCTCT
>DGBH01000017.1:0-307 GCA_002384205.1 Bacteroidetes bacterium UBA4009 | reverse complement strand
GTAAATTGATAGGGAGTTAATGCGTTGCCTTGCGCATCTATATAAGCATACAAGGAACCTTGAGATACAAATGCCTTGCCCTCTGACAGTTCGCTTACTTCGGTATACACATAATCTGAGATTACCTTATCCTGAGCTACTATGGCTTTTTTTGAATGGTCGGGATGTTGGACCACACGCCACGTCTGCGCCCACGTGGGAAAAACTCCCCAAATTGCTATAATTATAATGCCTCTCATTCTATGCGTTCTAATAGTAACTCGTCACCTACAAACCATTTACCGTTGAGCATAATGGCCAAATACTT
>DGBH01000016.1 GCA_002384205.1 Bacteroidetes bacterium UBA4009 | reverse complement strand
GCAATAACATAGCTTGCTTAGCTAAAAGTTTTCTGCCAAGTGAGGTCAAATCGTATGAATAAACTTACAAAGTGTAGAAGAGCATTGGTACCATGGTAACTTCTCTCCCTTCTCATATGCATCTTGGCGTTAAGCTGCGCATCACCCATTCATCATTTTTTGGTATTGCAAGGCAAACAGCGTGGCGTTGTCATCCTTGTCTATGTGCTTGTTGATGTACTTTAAAAAAGTGCCTTCGCGGCTGTGGCCCGTAATGCCCATCAAAATAGGCGTTGCTATCTTTTTGTAGTAATTCGTCGCAAATGAACGACGGCACGAGTGAGAGGTTATGAGTTCCCATTTAGGGTACTTCCCAAACACTTTTCGGCGTTTTTTATCTGTATTCAACATTACCTTATACCCCTGGGTTAATTCATCCAATCCGGCTATTTTGCACACTTGCTTAATGTATATATTGAATTTTTGCAAGGAGATTTGGTGTGGCATGGCCGTTTCTAAAATAGCGATGATATCAGGTTTCATAACGGCTATGGTAACCTCCTTTTTGGTCTTTTTTTGCAATACATCTACCGTAAAAAATCCATTAGTTTGCCTAAAACGATTGGCTGTCACACTCAGGAAATCTTCTCCCCTCTGCCCCAGTTCGCATCCTATCAATAGCCATTTACTGGCATTTTCTAGGGAATTATTGGGCATTTTTGCTTCACGTATAAGCCGCTGCTCCTCGAAGGAAAGCGTTATGATATAGCGGTCTTCATTGGCCTCCGTAAAACTTTGTATGTTCCTAGCAAAGGGATGCACTGGTATTCCTAATCGTTCGGCATCGATGCACACTGTTTTTAGGTTATCTATTTGCTTACCTGCGTAGCTCATAGCACATTTGTGGGTATTGAGCAGCCAACGGGTAAAGTCCTCTACAAAGAGGTTACTTATCTCCGTTAAGCGAATGGTTCGTTTGATATGCAATTGATACTGTTTTACGATACTCAAAAAGGTTTGGTAACCCTTGACACGGCTTACAGATAGACCTACCGTATTTCTACCTCTTACTATACGCGTATGTGCATTATCTATAATGTACTGAATATGGTTTACGAGTATTTCTTGGTCGGTTTTAAGTACTCTGTTAAAGCAGTCAAACACTTTTTGCTCCAACCAAAATTTATCTATCAATTCTCCCTTGGATTGCCCTCGGTTTATGGCATCGGTCACGTAAGAATCCAACTGTTTTAAATCGGAATACAGGACTTTATTTTCGGCGGTATTTTGCTTGGGGAGGCCATTTTTGACTTGCCAATCTTGGGGCAAAATAGCAAAACCTGTTCTTACCTCAAACAGGTGCCCTCTACCCATAGAAAGGTAAATATAGATGGTATTTTCCCTTTTTGAGGCACTTTTTAGTCGAAATTTAACCGTAGCCATTCTTTGTAAACTATTGCAAATAAAGGTATCTTTGACCAAGAAAGAAAGGTTATTTCTTGGCAAACATCTTCCAAACATAGGCTCATTTTCGTTCATTTTCGTTCATTTTGCTTCTTTTTACACCTTGACCAAAAAGCTCATATATTGCTTATTTACAATACTTTATGACGAAATAAGCCGAAATAGACTGAAGAGGAAATAGTAGTTTATAGTCCCGTCCCGAGTACTTTTTATATTTATAAACCCTTAATTATCAGATAGTTAAGGGTTTTTTATTTCGTATTTTCCAAACATATTGGCCATTTTAGGTTCTCGAAGAATGATTTAACTTTGTCAAGAACTAGATGCAAATGTCAAAATAATACCGATCCAAACATCCGCTGGAGAATTTAAGGTATACGTCTTACTTTTGTGAAACACAAAAATGATTTAATGTTTGTTACGTATTAAAACTAACTAGGCTTATTTCTAAAATAGATGTAAAACATATGAATTTATTAGCTACTCTTTATTCCATTTTTCTATCTGAATACGCCAAAAGGCGAATTGAAAAAACAATACTCTACGTGGCATTATTTGGCTTTTTCATCCACCTAATCTTAATATACCTATCTAAGTTTAGTATTATACATTTAGAATCAGATTTATTTAAAAATCCGATATCGGCGATTTACACCCCATTTTCGTTTATACTTATTTACGAGGTATACTTATTGATTTATTATCTGCCAAAGTCATTTACCACCTACATCACTAAACAGTACGAAATCATTACACTTATTATCATCCGAAAATTATTCAAAGATTTGTCCTCTATTGAACTTAAATCTAATTGGTTCGAAATAAAGGGCGATTTGCAATTTACCTATGATATTTTGGCGTCCATCATACTGTTCTATCTAATTTTTCAGTTTGAAAACCACGGCACTCGTAAATTACAGCTAGAAAATCAAAATAAACCCCTATTTCAAGGATTCATTCGAAGCAAGAAAATAATTGCCGTTTTTTTAGTTCCCATATTTTTTACAATGGCTTTGGTGACACTAGTTAACTGGACTTCAGATATTACTTTTTCTTCACATCAATTTCCTAGTTTTGAAAAAATTAACAATTTGTTTTTTGAAGAATTTTTTACCGTCCTCATTTTAGTCGATGTCGTACTTCTGCTGATTTCCTTCTTTTACACAGACAAATTTCATAAAATAATAAGAAATTCTGGCTTCGTAGTTTCAACGATATTAATTCGTATGTCATTCGGAGTAAGTGGATTAATAAGTACCATTTTAATTGTAGTAGCCGTTCTTTTTGGGCTATCCATAATAATAATCCATAACAAATACGAGAAAAATGCGCTACCCCTAGAGTAGACTCTCTAATACTGTTATCGAATATTAAGGCTAGTGATTTAGTCAATACTTTTTTCTTATTTTAAAAAGAAGTATTAAACAAAAATATAATTGCTAAAGCAAATGTGACTCGCTATGTTAATAATAAAAAACCTTGTCAAAGGAGTAATATCAACTACTGTTTCTTTCTTCAATGTCATCTGAAGATCGACTAACATTTCCCATTCCATCAGTATCTAAAGGATCCGATAAATTGGCATAATTATTTGTCTGACTTTGTTTTCTGTTTCCGTAACTAATACTCCAAGCCATAAAGCAACAGTATGCGCCAAAAAGTACAAACCCAACAATATATAATGTTATGTTCATGATCGTCTTCTTTGTCTAATGGCTATAGCAAACAATAAAATGGTGCCTGGCCAATGTGCAGAGTATTGAGCATCTTCAGTATTACCGACCAACCCTAATCCAACGGAATAAAGTAGACATATAAATGCGATGATGATTGGGTACCACTTTGCTATAAAATCTTTTGTTTGTGACATAATTTTTACCGCAAAGACAAGGACTATTTTGACATATCCACTGGTCTGTTTTACGAGAAAGAACTGTACCTAAAAGACAGTGCCAATGAGGTAAATATTCAAAATATTAGATGGAGTAACAGTGCCTTTATTCGCTATACTATTGCACCCAAAACATACATCAATACGTCGGTCTATTATCAACTTAACCTAACCCACATTGCCGATTTACGGTTTTACCTTGAACCGCGTTTATACCATGATTTTTCAAAAGTTTCGACCTATCTTACCAGTCAGTTTAGATACCATACCACCCCGTATGTAGATGTAAAACGGGCAGACCTACTTTTGCTAGTAGGTTTTGAATTTAATTTATAACCGAGTTTTGCAGTGCCTGAAACACTTTCTAAAGCATTTCTCTGTACGTTTTAATCAGTAATGCTCCTAAGTTTTTATGCGGCGGGATGTAGTCCTTAAATCTGCTTTCATTCGCTAACTTCACATTTAGCTTGTCCCACAACTCATCCCATACTATATCTTTTCCACTCCTAATAACTTCATTTAGCTCGTAGCACAACACATCGTTTACCATCATAGTACCTATTTGCTTACTGCTTATAATTTGTGCTTCTGGCGAATAGTTAAGTACGCTTGAAATTGCGTTGTATCCTCCGCATGACCCTAAAAAAACGATTTCAGCATTGGGCGTTAAACTCTCAATCGCAGCATTGGCATAATACGAATGTCCACGATGCACCACCACATCTGGCCATCGTTCCGTCTCTTGAAAATAGGCTTTAATAGCATCCTGACCGTCGTATTCGGTATCCGGTTTATTGATGTACATCTCTACCTTTTTTCCGGCCGTAGATTTAATTACCACGAAGGTTTCATGATCTATCAATTCCCAATTCCCGTTTTGAAATACCGCTAAGAAATGGCCATAACTTGCCCTTCCATCCGCATCGTCAAAAAAGAAGTGTTGTTGTATATTTTTGTTCTCTTTAAACACACGGCTTATGGGCAGTATTCTAAGGTTTACCTCCTGCTCGGTATAGGCTTTTTTTGAACTTGAGCTCCCTCCTATTTCAAACACATTTAAGATAAGACTGTAGAGCTGCTCACCTTCTATATCGCGTTCTTTTATTTGTACGTAGTACCCTAAAATGGCCTGCTCAAATAATGCTTTATTGGCTGTTGATTTTAGGCTTCCGTAAGTATCTGCAATAGCAACAGCACTCTCTAAGTTATCGTTGGCATTTTGCAGTCCGGTTACCAATTTGGTAAACAACTTTTGTTTCTCGTATTCTGTCATTCTTGCCAAAAACGAATTCAAGGAGTTATACCCTGCAGCCATTTTGATGAAAGTTCTAAACTTTTTAAAATCACCATGATGCAAAAATTCAAAACTGCTTTTCACATCCATTTTTGCCATCATCTGGGCATACATTCCTAAAAAAGTGGAGGTGTAAATTTCATTTTCACTATACACCATCAAGGTGTAAATTTCGTGCGCATCAAATCTATCTAGACTTTTAAATCGCACGGCATCACTTTCTTCATGTAACTCATTAATAAGCTGCACTTGTTTCAAGCTTTGGTACATCAAGGCATCATCCACAGAGTGCTCTCCGTTAAGTTGGGAAGCAGAACGCATCTTGATTAGGTAAGTAAACAGAGAAACATCGTCTTTAGCAATAGCGTGCGCTTCGTCAATACTTAGCTTTCCGTTGTAAATATCATTGATGAGAATGTATGCGCGTGTAGTAGTACCCTTTTCTTGATATATCCGATAAACTTCATTGGTGAGCCTCGTTTGGCTTGTTTTAACACGCTGATGCACAGGATTCCAAGTATGTAAATACGTCTTAATTTTCATCGGAGCCACTCTACACAGCTCGTCTAGTATTTTACCACTAAACGGCTTATAATCTATTTCGATGTAATGCTTGATTAACTCCGTAGGTTCTGTGCGCGCCGCAGCCATAAAAAAAGCTTCGGCCACTGGCATATCTATATAAAAAGCGATAAGATTAAGCGACGCAAACACATTGCTTTTTAGAATAGCATTGAGTTGAGTAACGTCATCTACCAACTGAACTTTGTGAATGAGATCAAAAATGGGCTTAACACGCGTATAAAAATGTACATTTTTGGCACTCACATCTTTAAGCACAGCTAAAGTTCTATTGAGTTGATCTACTTTTTGCACGTCTGTAGATGCTATATTTTCTAAGATTTTTTCAACAATACCCGCACTCGAAACCAAATAGGTTTGCGTGGCGTATTCGCTTTGCAAATCACTTTTTAAGAATACAAATTGGTCTTCTTTGCCATCAATAAGGTCTATTCGTTGTATCTCTAACTTAATCTGTTCTACTTTCTTATCTACCACAACACTGGCATTAGTTATACAATAGAATGCGCATAAGCACAACCCCGTTATTTTGATACGTGTAAACCTGCTATTCATTGATTTTATTGAAAATTTCCCAAAGCGTTATACCAGCAGAAACACTCACATTAAAAGAATGTTTGGTGCCAAATTGCGGTATTTCGATTACCTGATTACACTGCGCTATAACGGTATCATCTACACCATCCACTTCATTACCTACAATAAGCACGATGGTTTTATCCTTAGGCAATCGTACCTCACGCAACGGAACACTATCTACCACTTGTTCTAACGCACAAATATGGCAATCTTGCAGCATAGTAAGTGCATGTTGTGTCGTTTCGGTGTACTCCCACTCTACACTCTCTTCGGCTCCTAGCGCTGTTTTACGAATGTCTCGGTGTGGAGGTGTTGCTGTAATCCCGCACAAGTAAATTTTTTGTACCCTAAATGCATCCGAAGTTCTAAAAATGGCGCCCACATTATGCATACTGCGTATGTTATCCAGCACTACTATAATCGGTGACTTAGAAACTTTCCTATACTTTTCAACAGTGAGTCTATTCAAGTCTTGGTTTTTTACCTTGCGAGTCAAAATACTTTCTTAATTTGAGTACAAAAGTAAACCAGTCAAAAGAAACTCCACTCATGAAACAATATGGAGAAATAAAGGCCGAATATCCCGGCACTTTACTTCTATTTAGAGTGGGCGATTTTTATGAAATGTTTGGCGAAGACGCTATTTTAGCTTCTAAAATATTAGATATTATACAATCGTATCGTAACAATGGCGGGAGTAAGATTGAGCTGGCAGGATTTCCTTATCACTCGTTAGACACCTACTTACCTAAGCTCATACGATCGGGTCAGCGGGTAGCGGTATGCGAACAGTTGGAAGATCCAAAAGCCGCAAAAGGTATTGTAAAAAGAGGCGTTACAGAACTTATTACCCCAGGCGTATCGGCAAACGATAAAACATTTGACAGCCGAACAAATAATTTTTTGGCAGCTATACACGAGCACGGCAACCGTGTAGGTGTATCGTTTGTAGACTTAAGTACCGGAGAGTTTATGGTAGCTCAAGGAAATCGAGATTATATAGAGCGACTCATCAAAACCTTCCAACCATCTGAAATTATTTTAAGTAAAGCCTACAGAGATCAATTTGATAAAACCTATGGCGAAGAATACTATTCCTACGCTATCGATAAATGGTTTTTTGAAGCCGACTATTGCAAAGAACAACTCAATAAGCATTTTAACATTGAGTCATTGCGCGGATTTGGCATAGATCACATGGAAGAAGCCACCATTGCTGCAGGCGCTATTATTCATTACCTAAATCAAACCAAACACAACCATTTAGAGCACATCAATGGCATAAAACGCATAGACGAACAAAGCCATGTGTGGATAGACTCATTCACTATTAGAAATCTAGAAATCATTCACAGTAATCATCCTACGGGCATATCACTGTTAGATGTAGTAGATAAAACCATATCGCCTATGGGCAGTCGATTGATGCGAAACTGGCTTATTCTGCCCCTTTTAGACATAGATGAAATCAGACTAAGGCAAGATACTGTCGAATACCTCATGACGGATATTAAGCTTTACGACGGGCTGAAAGAAGATATTCGATTGGTTGGAGATTTGGAACGCTTAATTAGTAAAATTGCCCTGCGTAGGGTAAATCCTAGAGAGCTGCTCCATTTATCTTCCTCGATGAAATCTGTGGCCCATATCAAGCAAAAATGCAGTGACGTGTCGTGCAAACCCATTCGGAAATTAGCAGAGCAACTCTTTTTATGCGAAGACTTTGTGTCGCTTATAGACCAACACATTGCCGAAGATGCTCCTGTGGTGCTGAGCAAAGGAGGCGTACTCAAAATGGGAGTAGACGCAGAACTCGATGAGTATATATCCTTATCCAATAATGCAAAAGATTTCTTGCTAGACCTCAAAAACAGAGAAGCCGAAAAAAGTGGCATTTCTAGTCTTAAGTTGGCCTTTAACAATGTGTTTGGATACTACCTGGAAGTAACCAATTCGCATAAGGATAAAGTACCAGAAGAATGGATTAGAAAGCAAACCTTGGTAAATGCCGAGCGTTATATTACTCCCGAATTAAAAGTATTTGAAGAGAAAATATTAGCCGCTGATGATAAAATTGGCGAAATAGAAGGACGCATCTATGCCGAATTAATTGAGAAGCTAAACGTTTATATAACCAATGTGCAGCACAATGCACGTGTTATTGCTAAGCTAGACTGCCTATGTAGTTTTGCGTTTATCTCCCAAAATTACGACTACAGTAAACCCGAAATATCCGATGATTATAGCCTTGCTATTAAGGACGGAAGACATCCTGTTATTGAGCAACAATTGGCGCGAGGTGAAGTCTATATTCCCAATGATATTTACCTAAACAAGGAAGAACAGCAGATTATTATTCTTACCGGTCCTAACATGTCGGGGAAATCTGCCATACTGAGACAAACTGCACTCACGGTGCTACTTGCTCAAATAGGTTGTTTTGTGCCTGCCAAGCATGCGCACATTGGTTTGGTAGATAAAATATATACTCGAGTAGGCGCTTCGGATAATATCTCGCAAGGCGAATCTACCTTTATGGTGGAGATGGTAGAAACAGCCTCTATTCTCAATAACCTAAGTGACCGTAGCTTGGTCATACTGGACGAAATAGGCAGAGGCACCAGTACCTTTGATGGCGTGAGCTTGGCATGGAGTATTGCCGAATTCTTAAACCAAGACGACACCAAACCCAAAACCATATTTGCTACCCATTACCATGAACTTAACGAACTAGAATCTAGCTTTCCGGGGGTGGTTAATTATTACGTGAGTACCGAAGAGAAACAAAAGAAGGTTATTTTCTTGCGCAAAATGAAAAAAGGCGGAAGTGAACATAGTTTTGGAATACATGTAGCCCGCATGGCCGGTATTCCAAGTAAGGTATTGAAACGTGCCGACATTATCCTAAAACAATTGGAAAGTGATAGAGAAAGCATCAGCACCAAAGAATCCATTAAAAAAGCAAAAGACACCAACTACCAATTGAATCTATTTCAAGTAACCGATCCTAAATCCGCTGAAATTATTCAAACCATTGACCATATTAATATTGAGAGCCTCACTCCTATTGAGGCATTAATGAAATTAAATGAACTTAAACAATTATTGGAAAACTAGCTTCATCGCTTGTTTGCTATTGGCAAGCATCCAAACCTATGCACAAACCACCGCTTGGGCTTATTTTACAGACAAGTGTAGTAACGAAACCGATTACTTTAAGGCGGACGTGTGCCTTGATTACGTGCAATTGTTAAAGCAACATAACATTGAAGTACTGGGCCAAAGTAAATGGCTTAATGCGGCGTGTATTCATGCTTCAGACCGAGCCAAAGCAGAAAGCTTAGCCTGCGTGGCGCGCACAGAAGTGCTCGGTAAATACCATGTAGCACAAGAGCAAACCAACGAAGATTTTAGCTATGGTCAAGGCGACAGGCAAATAGAATTAATGGGTTTAGACCTTTATCACCAAAAAGGGTATACCGGAAAAGGCGTAAAACTGGCACTGTTTGATGCAGGGTTTTACAAGGTAGACTCCCTCCCTATTTTTGATTCACTATGGGCAAATAACCAAATCATTGCTTCCCGAGATTTTGTAACTAATGATACGCTAACCTGGCGCGAAAGCACCCACGGCATGCAAGTACTCGCATTGGCCGGCATTAATTACCCAGACAGCATGGTGGGCGCCGCTCCAGGTGCCTTATTTGTATTAGCCCGTACAGAAGACGCCCCTACCGAAAAACACATAGAAGAACTCAACTGGCTGCGTGCTATGGAATGGGCTGATTCTATAGGGGTAGACATCATTCACAGTAGTTTAGGCTATTCTGAGTTTGACTCCCTCGAAGGCGATTACACCTACTTTGATATGGATGGCAAAAGCACCTTGATTACCATTGCTGCAGAGAATGCTGCGGCTCGAGGTATTTTTGTAACCAACAGTGCAGGGAATTCTGGCAATAAACCATGGTATTACATTACGGCGCCATGTGACGGTAAAAATGTGCTGTGTGTGGGTGCGGTTGATAGTTTTGGAACCATAGCGGGATTTAGCAGTAGAGGCCCAAGTGCGGATGGACGCATCAAACCCGATCTTTGCGGTATGGGCAGTAAAAATACCGTTCCAAACGGTGAAGGCATATTAATGCGAGGCAGTGGAACTTCCTTTTCTGGACCATTAGTGGCGGGACTTGTAGCGTGTTTAAAAGGAGCTCATCCTACCAAAACCAATGCCCAAGTAACCGAAGCAATTTTAAGAAGCTGCGATCGCTACTTTACGCCCGATATTGCCTACGGCCACGGCATTCCCAATGCCATGAAAGCAGACAGTATATTAAACGAAATGCCAACATTAAACCTACGCCAACTAGAAGAATTAGAACTAGCTGTATATCCAAATCCTGCAGCAAACTATGTAAAAGTAAGATGTTTACCCGGCGCTACCTACCAGCTCACTAACCTACACGGCCAAGTACTAGAGGAAGGTAAAATGGATAACTGGATCAATTTTTTAGAGACCAAACATCTGGTAAATGGCACGTACTTTTTACAGATACGTTTGGACAACAGGACTACAAACGAGCAACTGGTAATACAGCAATAACGTTTGCTTGAAGTCTGAAATTACAAACCTCCTGTCAGGATTGGATAGCTCCTATAATTGGGTATACCCTTCCAAATTATCTATCCCCCAATTATCCAACTCGTCTTGGCTCCATAATTCAGGAAAGAAAATTCTTTTTTGGTATTTGGGTAGCATATACTTACGCCAGTCGCTTCCACCGGTTGCTTCTTCTACAGATCCATCTGGTTTTGCTAAATACTTGCCCGCAGCTGTATAATGCGCCATCACCCAGCGTACGTTCATGGTATGGTCGTAATGACGCATAGCATTGAGTAATTTTACATCGGAACGCGTATCCTCTGGAAGACTCTTGAATTTAGACCATAAGTTAGTCTCATTATACTCCTTCATGAATCTCAAAAAGTCCTTGCTATACTTGTCTTCAAAGTTGGTTAGCAACATGTTTTTCTTCCCGGTGGCAAAGTCTTTTCCGGCTGCTTGCCAATATAAATGCTCGAAGGCATGGCTGTAAGGCGTATTTCTGTCAATAGTTGCTCTGTATCTGTTATCAATTAGATTAATTAGTTCAGTACTCGCAAATTCGATTTTTCGATATTGAGCACTTTGAAATCCACTGGCTGGTGTAAGCGTATGTCTGAATTTTTGGTACTGATCCATACTCATCCCATCCCCCATTACTTCAAATGACGAAGCTAAAACATCCACATACCTGCTCACGCGGTATAGTTTTTCAGCAAAAAAGTCTACTGTAAGATTTTCATTTTTAGATACTTGTTCTATTTCCCAAAGCATCATTTTAAAAAGCAACTCATTCACTTGATGATACATTATAAACACCATCTCGTCAGGATATGAGGTACGCTGCTGCTGTAAACTTAAAAGTGCATCGGTCTTAATATAATCCCAATAGGTAATATAATTAGCTGCTAGTAAGCCTTCTAGATGTGTATCTAAGTCCTGACCAGTAGCACTAAACTTAGCTTCTAACTGTTCAAGGAGTTTTTCTCTTTTGCTCATTTCACAGCAAAGAAAGGTTATTTCGTAAAAACTAAATTAGGATATCAATCCACAATTACAAAATGTAGGATAATTGAATGGCTAA
>DGBH01000110.1:3893-4786 GCA_002384205.1 Bacteroidetes bacterium UBA4009 | reverse complement strand
TACTCAAATATGTCGAGTTTTTGGCGGCTTTTAACTGCATCACGAATTAGTCCTTCTGAGGAAATAAACTCCGTGTACATTACGTCTGCTCCGTGTTGCTTGCAAACAGCACGAAAGGGAGGATCACTCACGTCTTCCATTGGAGCGAGAAGTAAGGGAAAGTCTCCGATTTCTATATTGCCTATTTTCACCATATTTGCCCAAATAAATAGAATGGACGAATTACAAAGCGGCAAAGATACAGAAACAAGTAATGCAAGACCCGATAGAATGCAAGCTGTGCTCCATTTTGTTATTGGTTTTTTGTTTTTTATGGGAAGTGTTATGCTATTGGGAGGCATTGCGGTGGCATTATTATCCTTTTATTACTATGGTGACGCTAGTGGTTTAAACGATAGCCAAGCACTGATGAGTAAGCTATATCCTCAAAATCTTATGTTGAAGATTTTTTTGTTTTTTTCTTCATCTTTACCACTTCTTGCAGCAGCCTTTATATCACTTCGATTTATCAAAGCATCTCCGCGCGATTTCTTAATGTTGAATAGGCCTCAAAGTAAAAAATGGTTTCTGTATTCGCTTCTGTTTGTCCTAGTAAGTATGCCGTTAATGAGCTCGTTACTCGAACTCAATATGGCGATAGACCTGAGTAAATGGCCAGATTTAAAGAATTGGATAGACACTCAAGACAGCGCCAGTAACCAGACCTATGAAGCAATGGTTGGAAATCGAGGATTTTTTTCACTAGTAACTAGTCTGCTATTTATGGCACTCATTCCTGCAATAGCGGAAGAGATTTTCTTTAGGGGGTTTCTAATGACTATTTTCAACGGTATTTTTAAAAATATGCACGTGTCTATTTTTGTTACGGCACTTCTTTTTAGTGTGATACATTT
>DGBH01000110.1:0-3761 GCA_002384205.1 Bacteroidetes bacterium UBA4009 | reverse complement strand
GTAAACAACGCAATAGCGGTTATTATGCTGTATTATTATGCCGAGGGCGATTACGGAAAAGTGCTGGAACAAGGAGAATCCTTACCTTTGGCAGCAACGATGCTTATGGCGATTATCGTTGTGATTTTTTTCATCTATATTCAAAAAAACAGCAGCACTAAAACACGAAATTTTTATGTCTAACTTACGTTTACGAATAATTTTTGGCAGTATCTATGTGGCTCTTATGGTGGGCGGTACAGTCCTTGGTGTTCCTTATTTTGGAATGCTCATGGCACTTATTGCCTTTCTCTCACTTCACGAAATGAGTGTACTTGCCAAAAAAGAAAGTGCACAGCATTTATGGTTAAATCCAATGTTGTTTGCCGGGGTTATTTTGTACATAAACTTTGTAGACGCAAGACAAGTGGGTTTAAACCACTTTGTAGCTGCCTGGATGCTGCAAATGGTCAGTTTGTACTTTTCGTACACGGGCTTAAAAAATAATTCCATTCTAAATTACATTTCAACCTCATTGTATTTATGGCTACCTATTGGCTTGCTAGCAATGTGGTTTAATCAAAATCATACCACAAGTACAGAATATATTTTATTTTATTTAATAGCTATTTGGCTATATGATTCTATGGCATATGTCGTAGGGAAATGGCTGGGAAAAACACCGATATTTCCGAAAGTTTCTCCTAAAAAAACAATGGAAGGAACACTGGGAGGAGCTATAGTTACTGTATTGATAATGAGTGTTTTAAATACCTATTGGCTTCGACTAGAGGAGCCGATGTATCTGCTAACGATAGTGATTATTTTCTTTGCTACTTTTGGTGATTTTGTAGAGTCTTTTATGAAGCGAAAGTTAGGTGTTAAAGATAGCGGTACGCTAATACCTGGACATGGCGGTATATTAGACCGATTGGATTCAATTTATCTTTCGGCATTGCCATTTATTATTATCTTGATAGTACTTCAATCAAAAAGTTAATAAAGTCGGATTTTACAAAGTTTAGAATAAATACATTTGCCGACGTAATAATACCATAAATTATAAAAACATAAATGAGTTTAAAATTCAAAGAACCAGCTCCTATTACGGATCACTTGAATCCATTGGAGTCTATGATGCAAAGATTTGACGAGGCCGCCAATATTTTAGGCCTAGATGAGTCTACTTATAATGCGCTAAAATCACCAGAAAAAGCAGTGATTGTAAGTCTTCCAGTTACTATGGACGATGGAAAAATCAAAGTGTTTCAAGGCTATAGAGTGGTACATTCCTCTAAATTAGGCCCAAGTAAAGGTGGTATTCGCTATTCTATGGGAGTAAATTTGGATGAGGTTAAAGCATTAGCCGCTTGGATGACCTGGAAATGTGCGGTGGTAGGTATTCCTTATGGTGGTGGTAAAGGTGGAATCCAATGTGATCCCCGAACCATGTCCGATGGCGAATTGGAAAGATTGACCAGAGCTTTTACGGGAGCGATGAGAGATGTTTTTGGTCCAGAAAGAGATATTCCCGCCCCTGACATGGGAACAAACCCACAGACTATGGCTTGGATTATGGATGAGTATTCAAAACTTGTTGGTCAAGCTTCTCCTGCAGTGGTAACGGGCAAACCGCTAGTACTAGGAGGTTCTTTGGGAAGAGTTGAGGCCACAGGTAGAGGTGTAATGGTATCTACGCGTAGTGCCATGGCAAAACTTAAAATGACGCCAACACAATGCACCTGTGCGGTTCAGGGATTTGGAAACGTAGGTAGTATTTCTGCAAAGCTTATTGAACAACAAGGGGTAACTATTGTTGCGATATCAGACGTGAGTGGGGCGTATTATAATCCTGATGGGTTAAACATAGAAGAAGCCATTGAGTATGTAACCAAGAATAAAAGTCTAGAAGGCTACAAGGGTGGTAACATGATTACAAACGAAGAATTGCTTGAATTAGATGTTGATATTCTTGTACCTGCTGCGCTAGAAGACCAAATTACAGAGGAAAACGCGGGGAGAATAAAAGCTAAACTAATCGTAGAAGGCGCAAACGGACCTACGGCTTCTACGGCAGATAAAATATTAGATGAAAAAGGAATTTTAGTAGTTCCAGATATACTTGCTAATGCAGGTGGTGTGTCGGTATCTTATTTTGAATGGGTGCAAAATAGGTTAGGTTATTTCTGGACCGAAGAGCGCGTTAATAGAAGAGCCGACCGTGTAATGAAGCTTGCCTTTGATAACGTATATAAAACGTCTAAGAAACATAAATGTAGCATGAGAACAGCCGCTTATGTGGTTGCTATTGAAAAGGTTGCAGATACACTAAAATTAAGAGGTATATTTTAATGAAATTACATAGAGAAGGGTATAAAATAATTCTAATTTCCACGTTGTTATTTGCTGGAATTCTTTTTGGTTTATCCGAAATGGACGCCCCACAATGGCTGATAGTCTTATTAGGTATTCCTCTTTTAGTGCTTTATGTGCTGATTATTCGATTTTTTCGCGATCCAGCTCGTTACGCTAATAAAACATTAAATGGCGTAACGAGTCCTTGCGACGGCAAGGTGGTAGTTATAGAAGAGGTTGAGGAAACAGAATATTTTAAGGATAAACGAATACAAATTTCGGTATTTATGTCTCCTTTAAATGTACACGTGAATAGAAATCCTATCTCGGGCATAGTAAGTTACTTCAAATATCACCCTGGCAAATACTTGGTAGCTTGGCATCCTAAGTCAAGCACAGAGAATGAAAGAACTACCGCAGTTATAAAGTCTGATAATGGTACTGAAATACTATTTAGACAGATAGCTGGTGCGGTTGCTCGACGCATCAGATGGTATATTAAACCAGGAGATAAAACCACCCAAGGAGAAGAAATGGGTTTTATTAAATTTGGCTCGCGTGTAGATATTTTTGTTCCTGTAGGAACAAAAATAAATGTGGAGATCAATCAAACGGTTACTGCAGCCGAAACGCTGTTGGCCACCTACACCTAAATCATTAATGAGTATTCACGAATACTTAGAAAAACATCTTCCTGCTTCAAAGGCGCATGCTATTGTGGATTATCTACAGGAGTACAAGTGCTTGCTAAAAATCACCAAACCCCGCAAAACCAAACGAGGCGATTTTAGGCAAAATGGTCGTGAGTTAAGTATATCTGTTAATCACGATGATAATTCATATCGTTTTTTGTTCACGTTGGTGCATGAAATTGCTCATCTTAAAACATTCCATCTGCACAGAAACAAGGTAAAACCACATGGTGAGGAATGGAAGTCTAATTTCAAAAATCTTTTTTATCATTTTCAAATGGAGGAAGAATTTGGAAAGGATGAAGCTGTTTTTAAAGTTGTGGCGTATGAATTAGAAAACCCCAAAGCGTGCAGTGGTGTAAATATTACGCTGGAGAAAGCATTTAGTTTGCACGACGAAATGGAAGGATTATATCTAGAAGAAGTTCAAGAAGGGCAATTATTCAATTTTAGAGAGCAAGTGTATCAAAAATTAGAGACAAGGAGGTCACGAGTGTTGTGCTTAAATGTTGCTAATAATCGAAAATATACCATTAATAAGGCTGCGTTAGTAAGGCTAAGCTAAAAACGTAAAAGTTAAATTATACAGGTAAGCACTGATTTAATGGAGATCAGGTTAATGAAAGATCTGCACTAACTTATGTTTCTTTACGACTAGGTATAGCATGAATTTGTATAAAACAAAAAAACCCTAAACTATTGTTAGTAAAGGGTTTAATATGTGGGCCCACCTGG
>DGBH01000064.1:3164-4283 GCA_002384205.1 Bacteroidetes bacterium UBA4009 | reverse complement strand
TAAGATCTTACTGCTTAGGATTGGACGTTAAAGATCCTCATTATTTTAACCTTACGGAAGAGCAGATTTAATAAACTTGCTTAAGAGTGACTTATCTTCCGTATTAACTTTTATCGTGTATAGGCCGTTTGCCAAGGAAGACACGTCTATTGGAATTATATTATTTGTGGGCGTGTTAATCTGTTCCTCAAGTATTAGGCGACCTTGCACGTCGTAAATAAATAGTTCATTTACCTTTTCGTCTTCTACATAAATATTCAATGTGTGATGCGCTGGATTCGGAAATAATGTTATGCCTGTCAGATCTAAATGTAATCCTTCAACCATTATATCCTTGGAGATAAGCCAGAAATTAGGATCAAAATAGAGTTCCTCCACCTTAAAACCCAAGTCTACTATTGCGTTTTGATTACCCATGGAGTGGTCTACTATAAAAAGAGTGTCCTTATTTTCACCTTTCGCACGGTACTCTATTTTAAGTGGGAAAAAAGATACCGAAGGATGTGAAGTAACTTGACTTATAGCGAGCGTTACTTTACCCGCGGGTAGCCTATGCCACTCTGTAGTTATGGTGGGCCAGCCTTCTTTGTAAATATAACGATCAAAAAAATCGGTTAAATCTTGACCTGATTCTAGTTCCAGTGCTTCTTTAAAATCTACCGTGTGAGCAAAACCATAGCACAATGCAGCATTTGCCATATAATTCCGCGTTGCGTTAAAAAACACATCGTCGCCAAGCTCCCAGCGCAACAGATGCAATACTTTTGCCCCTTTACGGTAACGCATATCTCCAAAAAACAGATTGTTCACGTTATTGGTATCGTAGGCAAAAACGGCACCATCTGTATTTCGGGTAATTCTCTCATTGCACGTTTTTAAAAAGTCAATAAATTGTGGCTTCCCTTGTACCATTTCTCGAGCAATTCCATTGGCATAGGTTGCCCAGCCCTCGTTTAGCCATAAGTCTGCCCAACTACCGCAGGTTATCTTATCTCCAAACCATTGATGCGCCAGCTCATGCGCCATAAGGTCAAAACCTAGGTTACTCATGGAGCTCATGGTTTGATGCTCCATACCTCCACCTCTTGCAAACTGAGCATGCCCATACTTTTCCTTTTT
>DGBH01000064.1:2622-2990 GCA_002384205.1 Bacteroidetes bacterium UBA4009 | reverse complement strand
TCTGCAGCAGGTTTATAGGATGGATACAAGTAATCTAAGTGATAAACACTATCGCCACCACTTAGCGGTATATAAAAACTTTGCTCATAATAATTGGTAACGGTAACTGAAACCAAATAGGTTGAAATCGGATAGCGGTGTTTCCAATGGTAAACCAAACTGCTGTCTGACAACGTATCTACCCTTTGCAACATCCCTTGTCCCGCGGCTTTATTGCCTTTTGGAATGGTATACTCAAAGTCCATCGAATCTATTTTATCTGTAAGCTGCTGCTTACATGGCCACCAGCCGTAAGATCCATAAGGCTCTGATAATGTCCAGGCGATAGGCCCATCTTGCGTATAATCAAAGTTAAAACCGAATTGCTC
>DGBH01000064.1:0-2366 GCA_002384205.1 Bacteroidetes bacterium UBA4009 | reverse complement strand
GATATGGATTTGTTCTCATAGATTACAGAATCTACGGTCATTCGCACATCCAAATCAAACGAAAACGTGTTAAAATTACTTTCTAAAGCTACTAATTCAGAGTATACACTCCCTTTTATAAAACGTACAGCAGGATCAATCTTTAGTTTTAATTTGTGATAGGTAATGTCGTACGATTGACCGCTGCGCTTAGACTTAAAATTTTGTTTAGCCAAATAGGCAGCCTTTTCGCCTTTTATGATAGCCTCTAAATCTTGTCCAACAGCAGAAACACTAAGTGCAACTAGTATACTAAAAATGAAATTTCGCATTGGCTTTACAAACTTATGCATCTAAACTGTTTTTGAGCAACTCCTGCAAATCATATTTTAGCATTATTAGTAACTAATCAAGAGGTGATACTTTAGCAGTTGTGCGACTTAATGCTACTTTAAATCTTATTCTAAATTAATTGTTTGTCCCTTGGGAAACTTCACTTGATATTTAAAGTTAAGCTCAGTAGTTTTTTGTGAATCTATAGTTAACTCCCATTTAAGTTCGCCTGTTTGCTCAGCTAGAATTGCCCCGTTTTTATCCTTTAACAGTACCTCTATGTCTTTTGGCATGCTGCTTACAGGCACTTGATCGTACACAATTAAGTTAATAGGTTGTTGTTTATTATTCCTTACTTTTATTTCAAACTGTCGTTTTTCTATGGTCTCTTTCCCGATGAATTCTCTACTGGTTTGCGACTTTACTTTTTGTCGGCTAATAAGCACATTTTTATCTCTACCCAATGATATATTTAGCGTGTCTGACAGAAAACGTACATCTAAAATCGACTTCCCAATATAGGTGCTTTCAAAATATAAATTTGCTTCACCTTCGAGTAGATTATACTCACTCCAGTCAGCTACTCTGGCTATTAAGAATGCTGCTTTCTCTAATTTTGGAACACTTCTGTACTCGTAATACGCTGGGACCTTAGCTTCATTTATCGAAACCACCTTCTGCTTACCATCGCTTTTTATCGTAAAAGGTATATCGAGTGTTATTTCTAAGCTAGTTTGATTTTCCAAAGGCATTACAGCAATAGGCTTAGAAACATATACTTGTTTATCTTTACGAGGTGCGGTAAGTGAAAAACGGTTGTAGCCTGTATTTACCAATCCCTCCGTTTGTGCCCAAGTATAGCTTTGCGAGGGTGCTGATGCAGAATATTGAATATCATCCGACTCCAATAAAGAACGATTTGCATCCATGTTAATCTGAATTTGAGCGATATTTTGTGTATTGGTAAGCACAATGTTATTCCCTGCACTTGCACTTACGGCTTGGTACTTATCTCCGAAACCAATGCTGCTCACAAAAAGCTGATTTTTACCTTGAGGCAAGGTGATGGCCCAATTGCCATTTTCGTCGGTAATTGTGCCAATTGACGTTCCTTGTACCTTTATAGTGGCATAGGCAATTGCCGCTCCGTTTGCATCGGTTACTCTGCCAGATGATTGCGAGGCATTGCAGCTTATATAGTTGCTTAAGTTGTACGAATTTTGAGTAGCGTTAGCCTTGTATGGGTTTGGATTATAGCCGGCAGCCACATAGTTTAGATAGTAGGGTGTTAGCACAGGCAAATCCCCACTTTGATATGGATTTGCATTGCTAAAGGTAAGACTTACACCATCCCAATCCTCCCCGGTATTTTGCTGAACATTTGCTTTATATATAAGGGTAAGTGGGTCATTTATCGTTTGTACGCGTATATCGTAGCTCGGATACCAGCTGGCATGATTAACCAAGTAGCTCAATTCAAATTGGCCACTAGTAGATTTATTTGCTTGGAGTTCCAGAAGTATTTCGCTTGTATTTTGAGTTAACTTACTATTTATGGCATCCAATTGATTTCTAAATTTGCTCATAGCCGAGCTAATATCTGCTTTTTGGTAGCTGTGCTTATTTCTTTTTTTAGCAATAAGTAGCAATTCATCATAATAAAACTGATGTACGGCACGAAAAGTAGCCGCATCTAAATTGTCGTTTTGGCCCTTTATGCTTCTATTTATTTGTAAAAATTGTTCACTTTGACTCAGCGTGTTTAGCTCGATATCTACCAGTTTAGATTGCTCTTGATAGTAGTTTAGGCTGTCTGATATTTTCTTTAAATCACCGGACAATTCTTTCTCGTCCATATAGTTCATTTGATGGCGAATAGATAAAATGGTAAACTCTCCGTTGCCTTTTACTTGTATGGTTTTAGCATCTAAGTACGGAGATAATTCTGTGATACGCAGGGTTTGTGTACCCCCAGATAATTTAGAAGTAAATGAACGAGTTACCTGGGCTCCATTTAAAAAAACGGTTACTTTTTTAATATCTGATTTTATCTC
>DGBH01000185.1:4254-4434 GCA_002384205.1 Bacteroidetes bacterium UBA4009 | reverse complement strand
CCTGCATTCACCTTACCTAACGGTCTACTTATTTGACTGCTTAAACTATAAAATTTGTTTTTTAAATTAGCGGTATCTCCTTCATTAGTGCCAGATTGAGTCAACTCTAAACTGGTGTTTAACTGTATTTTTTGCCATGTGAATCTACCATCAGTTAAGTTAGAAAAACCAACAAAATTA
>DGBH01000185.1:3769-4104 GCA_002384205.1 Bacteroidetes bacterium UBA4009 | reverse complement strand
TAGAAAAACCAACAAAATTATCAGGTCTAAAGAAGAGTGAGCTGTTATTTTTAATATACTGCTGAGCGCTTTTACGGAGGCCAAAACTTACATTTCCAATGTGTTCGTATGCGGGTAGCAATTGAGCAATTGCTGTTGGATTGGTCAATTGTTTATTCCATTTTCGATCAAACTCTACCGCTCTGTATCGCTCTACATAGCGGTATTGACCACTTACCATCTCATAATTTACATCGGTATTCCACGTCCAATTCGAATCTTTTAATTGTTTCGATGCGGTGCGAAATAATCGGAGTCCAAAACCATCATTATCCCTATCATCTAAGGCAGAAAGG
>DGBH01000185.1:0-3615 GCA_002384205.1 Bacteroidetes bacterium UBA4009 | reverse complement strand
ATCATCTAAGGCAGAAAGGGTGTTTTTATCCCTATTACTTCTTGAATATTCTATACCGCTTACCCTATTCTTGGTGGCAAATTTGAGTCCCACATTGATTGCTTTTAAACTTTGAGGCGCAATTAATATTTCGATGGGATCATAGTCGCCCATCTTCTCGCCTACATATTCAAATACTTTTCCGTTTGCTGCAGTTTGCGATTGGACATAACTACCTTTTCGCAGCCCTACATTGCTAAAAAAGACTTCATAGAAGGTTTCATCTGCAGTAGCATCTTGCGCATATATAAAAATGTCTGTGCCTCCTGCTACACTTTTGATGTACATAATACGATCCGTATTAAATGCCAATTGCGGTTTCACTTTAGAAATTACAGCCACACCATCTCCTGCCTCCGCTAAAAGCTTTTTAGCACTTTTATTTTGAAGTGAATCAAAAACTTCTAAATCTACTTGAAAAGGTTGAGATTTGAGATCCATCTCATTAAAGGCATTGGCATAAATCGTAAATCCATTTTTGGTAGCCGAAGAGCCTAAATGTGCCACCGCTCTACCGTAGTTTCTATCCGAGTATTGAAACTCCACCACTATTCTACTATATCGTGTAATAAGAATACGGGGTGTAAAAGTAATTTCACCAGTATTGTAATTAACTACGTAGTCGTTGTTTTCACCCCGTGTTAAGGCCCTACCGTCTAAAAATACATTTTCAGTACCTGCTATAACTACAATAAATAATTCACCGTTTTCCCCAGACAGTCTATAAGGACCGCTATTCCCTTCTATTCCATCTATCCTGTTTCGATTAAATCTACCACGAGACAAAGCGGCCTCCGCTTCTGTCGTTATCCTCCAATCATGAGAATGCGTAACATTTTGTACTTGAATACCGCGTGATTTTTTATAATAATTGATAAAGTAGGAATCAGCAGGCCTCTGCATCAAAAAATCACCCAACGTAAGGGTTGTACTGTCTTTTTTTAGAGTGATATATACTTGATCGAAGTCCTGAATTTGCTGCGTATTCCCTTCGGGTTGAATAGGATTATTTTCGTCACTGATAACGGCTAGCACCTCTACGTCATTGGCCACGGTACCGTTTATCCTAAGATTTAAATTCGAGTTAACGACCACATCTTGGGCATTGCCAAAGCCAATACCTCGAGACACATTCCCCGCTGAATTTAGCGTTCCGTAATCTATCAGTTCACCGGCTTTATTGGGTTCATACCTAAATGGATTTTGTTCATAGCTATTGTAAATTATGCCCTGATCCTTGCGCTTATAGGTTACTGCAAACTGCAGCTTCTTATAGCTTACCAATACACTATCTGGCCTAGTCTTGGTGTACCAAACTACCTTATTGTGAACCTGTAAAAAATCGTTTGGACTCTCATACCCTTGAATGGTAAGTGAACCGTTTACGACAAAACCTGAATCTACTACTGATGTATCGCCTGGCTCAAGCAACAGGAACTTGCTAATTGACGTACTCAATTGCCCATGCACTAGTGATGAAAGACTAAGCAATAGTATTGTAAGTAATTTATGCAATGCGTTTGGGGCGAGTAGGCAAAGCAAAGAAACGAAATTTGTGGTGCTTTAAGTATTCCAGCTTACCCACAAGTAATTATTTTACGAATAATCGTAAACTATTGCACGATTTGAGGCAATATACCTAGGGAATGATAGTAGTCTAGTATCGATTTCCTGTAGTCCGAATAGGTCTTAATGTATTTCTCACGACTTTCAATCCATTTTAACTCTCGACTATTCACTATAAAAAGTGAGCTTTCGCCTGCGTTAAATTTAGCTTGCTCTGCGTCTAACATGCGCTTATAGTTATCGTTGGTTACCGCCAAAAGATCTAAGCTTTGTTTTAGGTTAATCGTATTCTGATAATAGGTGCGCTGCGCATTTTCAAGCTTTACCAAAGCCTCTTTTTTCTTATTGCATCTACAAATTAAAAGCTATACAAGACTTACCCCGTCAAATTCTGCGGGTACAGGAATATCTAATAAGTGCAATACCGTAGGGGCAATATCGGCTAGCTTCCCTTCACTCACCGACTTAATATCATCATCCAGCAGATAGATAGGAACCAAGTTGGTAGTGTGTGCTGTATTTGGGCTACCGTCTTCATTCACGGCTAGTTCTGCATTGCCATGATCTGCTATAATGATAAAAGAATACCCCTTACTTTGGCCGTATTCTACTAATTCTTTGGCGCAGGAATCGACCGTTTCGCATGCTTTTACAATGGCACTAAACACACCTGTATGTCCTACCATATCCGGGTTGGCATAGTTTACACACACAAAATCATAGTCGGTACTGTCCATCGCTTGGATCACATTATGGGTAAGTTCCACGGCGCTCATTTCGGGCTGCAAATCATAGGTAGCTACCTTCGGTGAACTTGCCATAGTGCGGTCTTCTCCTTCAAAAGGCTCTTCTCTCCCTCCATTAAAAAAGAACGTAACGTGCGGATATTTTTCTGTTTCGGCAGCGCGCAGCTGTTTTTTACCATGGCTTGACAATACCTCACCTAGCGTATTTTGTAAATCTTGACTTTCGAATAGCACATGTACGTTTCGGTATGTCTTATCATACTCTGTCATGGTGAAATAATGAAGATGCAAGGTCTTCATGTGTAATGCTGGCATTTCCTCTTGGGTAAGCACCGTACTTATTTGTCTGCCTCTGTCTGTTCTAAAATTAAAACATAGTACAATATCATCTTCTGCTATCTGACCGTTTTTGGTTAAAATTATGGGCTTAATAAACTCATCAGTAACACCTGCTGCATAGCTTTCTTTCATGGCATTTTTATAGTCGCTTGCGTTATCTCCTATACCGTGCAGAAGAGCATCATAAGCTAGTTTAGTACGTTCCCATCGCTTGTCCCTGTCCATGGCATAATACCTGCCGCATATACTCGCCAAGGTTGTTTTTCCGAAATGTTCAGATTCTGTAAGGTCATTCAAATAACCTAAACCATTTTGTGGATCAGTATCTCTCCCATCGGTAAAGGCGTGTATAAACAAACGATTATCTATTCCTTGCTCTTTAAATAGACGGGTAAAGGCAATTAAATGAGCTAAACTGCTATGCACTCCTCCGTCGCTTACCAAACCCATTAAATGAATCTTTCGATTGGGATTTTCTTGTGCTAAACGCAGTATTTCAACCATATTTTTCATGTGCAGTACTTCATGATCTCTAAATGCTTTATTTATTCTAACGAGCATTTGCCATACTACACGCCCAGCTCCTATGTTCATGTGACCTACTTCAGAATTACCCATCTGCCCCTCTGGAAGTCCTACATTTTCTCCGAAGGTTTTGATGTTGGCGCTTGGCTTATTACCCAAGCTATCTATGAATGGAGTATGAGCATTATAAATCGCATTGGAAGCATCTTTCTTCCCAATTCCCCAGCCGTCTAGAATTAGCAGTACTACTTTTTTTACCATAGACTGCAAAGCTAAGTAGGCGATTCAAAAAACATATTTTAAATGCTTAAAAAATAATAAGGCAGAAACTTTTTTCTTTTTATCGATTTGGTGACCAAAAAGTCCTCAATCGAATCATTTTTGTAACCTAATAGAATCA
>DGBH01000004.1:17841-23095 GCA_002384205.1 Bacteroidetes bacterium UBA4009 | reverse complement strand
AATCCATGCGAAATCTGTTAAGTCTACTTATCCTAATCACTGCTATAGCTGCGTCTGCCCAGATAGGTGGCACCTCCGCATTCACCTTTGCTTTGATAGAAAACAGCGCTAAACACACCGCTTTGGGTGGTATTTCTATAACCAATACAGATGCAGACCCCTCATCAGGATTTCAAAATCCAGCACTAATTAATCACGAAATGCATAAAAGCATTTCACTTTCCTATGCTAATCAAGTGGCAGACCTTAACTACGGTTTCTTGAGCTACAGTCATTCTTGGGATACTGCTAGCTCATTTTTATTTAGTATGGGTTTTTATGATTACGGTAAATTTACACGCACAGACGCTGCTGGAGATATTATTGGAGAATTTACCGCGGACGATTACAACTTTCAAATAGGTTGGAGTAAAAAGTATAACGATAAAATAACCTATGGCGTAAACGGTAAATTTTTATACTCGGTATATGAAGCTTACGTTAGTACTGCCGGAGCAATTGATTTAGGTGTATCCTATAATGATCCAAAGGAATTAGTTACGGCAGCCGTTCTGATAAAAAACCTCGGTTATCAATTTATACGATATGGCGATGACAGTCCTAGAGAGCCATTACCGTTTGATGTGCAAGCCAGTGTAAGTAAAAAGTTAGAGCATAATCCACTACGTTTTAGTTTAACCTTACATAATTTACATAGGTGGAACAACTCGTATGTAAATGTAAATGCCCGAAATAAAGAGATAGACCTGGAAACGGGCGTTGTAAAAAATCAAACATTGAATTTTGGGGAAAAAGCCATGCGACATGTTATCTTCAATACCGAGTTTGTATTCTCCAAAAACTTTCAATTGCGAATGGGATATAATCATCAGCGCAGAGCAGAACTTGGACCCGAAAATCGTCGTGCTACTACTGGTTTTAGTTGGGGTGTGGGCATAGGAGTAAAAAAACTAATGATTAACTATGGAAGTGCTGGTTATTTCCCGGGTATCGCTTCTAATTATTTTTCGGTAAGTAGAGATTTATCCTCCATCAATCGGAAGAAAATTAGTCTCAATTAAATTATTTTAAGAAAAATAATACTTCCTTATTTCAAAAAAATCATCAAGTTCTTTTTAAATTAAAATTTTCATTTATGTTTGACCTGTCTTGGAAAAGAAAATAATAATAGCGATTGATGGACATTCGAGTTGCGGTAAGGGAACTCTTGCTAAAAACTTAGCGAATGAGCTTGGCTATCTATTTATAGACAGTGGCGCTATGTATAGGGCCGTAACATTATACCTGACGCGCGCCAATATTTCTTTAGACGAGTTGCAAGCAGATCCAGCAATTCTCGGAAACATTAAAATCACTTTTCAGTATGAAGAAGAACGTCATTACTATGAAACGTACCTAAATGGTGAAAATGTAGAAAATGAAATTCGCAGTATGGAAATTGCACGCAAGGTTAGTCCTGTAAGTGCAATAGCAGAAGTACGTCACTTTCTGGTTGCTCAGCAACAGCAAATGGGAGAACAAAAAGGGGTAGTTATGGATGGAAGAGACATAGGAACTGTCGTTTTCCCGGAAGCAGAACTTAAGATTTTTATGACAGCAAGCGCTGAAATAAGAGCTAAAAGAAGATATGATGAGCTTACTGCTAAAGGTATTCATGTGAATTACCAAGAAGTACTTCATAATATTAAAGAAAGAGATTTTATAGATAGTAATCGAGCAGAAAGCCCCTTGATCAAAGCGGAAGATGCTATTACACTTGACAATACTTCTATGAGCAAAAAGCAGCAAGCACAATTGTCACTTTCTTGGGCACGCGGAGTAATTAAAGCGCTGAGCTAGCGCCCATCTAACTATTTTTTTACTTAACTATAGTGAGGGTACCATTATCTCGGTAGGTAATATTATCCCAACCTTTGTAGGTTAATATCCAAAAGTAAACATTACTGCTACCAAATTTACTTTGCTTAAACTCGCCACTCCAGTTAGCATTTTTATCCGTTGTTTGATATACCTTTTCTCCCCATCTATTAAATACCAACATCTCAAATTCCTTAACAAATACGTCACTCCAACGGAAATAATCATTTAAGTTATCGCCGTTTGCAGTCACGGCATTTGGCACAAAAACCAAAGGAGGCTGTATAAGATAAATGTCGTTGCTTCTACTAATGGCGTTGTACATTCCCTGATTTTCGTATGCGAATACACTATACCAATACCCTCCCCAATCATAATCTAAATCACTATCGGTAAATTCTTGTATGGTATTATCCACGCGAACAATTGGTTTCAATGAGCCTGTATCGACCGAACGAATTAGTTCATACTCGGCTACCCCATTAGGCCAATCTATATAATCATCCCAAGTTAAGTCAAACTTAAATCGAGGAATATTTTTGATTTCATTAATAGGAATACCTCGTATCACTATGGTGCACCCTTCGTTACTAAATTTACTCAGATGACCGCAGTTGTCAGCTACCCGTATTTGATAACAGTACGATCTATCATTTACATTTACATCTGAGTCTACGTAAATAGTATCATTTATATCAAAAATGGAGGTAACATATTGCAACGGGACTCCTTTATCACGACTCCCTTTATATATTTCATAGTGACCAAAATCTTCTTCGCTTGATTTCAAATAAATCACTTCTACACGTTGGTAATTCACCGTAGCTGTTTTGAGATAGGTAGCATCAACAGGAATTTCACTCTCTTTAACACTACTCAACAAATAAGATTTAGAACCCAACTTGCCACAAATATTTTCGACCACTAAATAGTAGCTGTAATCTCTGTTTCTAGGATTAACGATATCCGTATCTACATAAGAACCTTGCGATTGACTGTAGGTGTTTACAAGAACCGAGCGATTACCAGAAGGATCAATTTTGTACAGCGTCATCCTATAAAAATACTTGGATGAATCTGTAGCCTCCCAATCTATGCGAAGCGTACCATCATTCACAAAATTGAGGCATAATACGTCCGGTGGCGGCAGCACAGGAGCTTCTCTTACCACAAGTATTATTTCCCCAAAATTCTCCGTTCGTGTAGGACAACCGTTATCCACAGCATGCACTTTTATTTTGTAGGTCTTTTGAGCATTCTTACACGTAAAAAACGCTCTGAAACTTGCATTTACTTGCTGAAGACCTTCCAAGGAATCCTGATAATCTATTAAGTCTGGTTTTAAGTCATCTGGTATGTCAAACGTAACAAAAAGTGAATCTCCATCTGGATCAATTACTTGATACGAAAAACTAAACGTATCAAATACGGAAACGGTAACGGTATCTGCAATGTCTGTAGTGAAAACTGTGGTTGGTGTAATCGGCCTAAAGTTAGGTTCTACCACAGCCATTTTAAAAGATGCATTACTACATCTAGGACTTGGATTCCGCTGTGAAAAGGCACCTATAGTTGTCGGGAAATCACTTATTCGATTGGTCGCGGGATAATTTTCTGGGCAACTACTGCACACACTTTGATAAATAATTCCTTTTTTATCAAATCTACTCGTACCGCCATCCACATGATCTCCCGTTTTATTACCTCCAAAATAAGTAGCATAAACTATACTTTGAAAATCTCGTTCCAGCACCAAAATATGAAAATCCTGACCATCCGTAGTAAGTTGTTTTGCATCTGGAGTTAGTGGCATATTTCGCAATTGTTTTGAGACTAAATCTTGTTCCGAATTAGTTCCCCAGCCACTCACATATACCTTACCGCAATCATCCACTAAAAATGCGTTGATCGTAATATCTGGAATAGCTCTCCCGCTTCCATATACAGTACTTACTAGTAAATTTTGAAGAGTAGGATCAAATTTGGCAATAAATTGTTTGCCATTCGCATTGGTGTACACATTCCCTTTAACAGGCATATCCCCTTCTGAATGTCCCACAACATAAATATTATCCGCCTCATCTAACTCTGCTAGCAATATCTGATCATACGCACTCGTCCCAAAATACGTAGCATTAAGTACCTGTGAGCCATCTTCGCTTATTTTACAAATAAATCCTTCCGCCTTCCCTCCGTTGCTAGCGGCCTGAAAGCCACTGCCCATTCCTGGCATCATGGCTTGACTGGTTGTACCACCCGCCAATACCAATTCATTTTGACTCGTGATGTCTATAGAATACAAAGCATCTTTACCATCACCACCATAATAGGTGCTCCATGCCATCGTTTTTAAGCTAGGATCTAGCTTAAAAACCACGCCAGATTGAGATCCAAGGTAAGTGTTTTGAAGAGCATTCACCGTAACCGGAAAGTTGGCTGACTCAGTGCATGTTGCCACAAACACGTTTCCATCTTCATCCAGATTTACTTCTCCTCGATAATCATCTGCATAAAAATAATTGGTATTTCTAATCTTATTGGATGAAGTACCATCGCGTCTATTTACCCCGTCGTCTTTTGATCCTCCAATAAAAGTAGAAGCAACCAAATTACTGCCAGTTGCATTAAATTTTGTGACCAAGATATCCGTTCCACCATTATAGGTACTGTCTACCGCACCAGCTGTTGTAGGATAATTAGAAGAAGAAGTTGAGCCGAAAACGATCAATTCATTGTTTTTATCTACAATTAAACTATGTGGATAGTCATCTTTCGTGCCACCTAAATATGTAGCATATATAAGAGCTGAGCCATCTGCTGAGTATTTATTAATGGCAATATCCCAAGTACCCCCATTAAATGTCTGATTATATGCACCCGCCGTAACAGGATATTTCCCAAACGGAAAATCAGCGTAAGGCGTGGTTACAATTCCTCCAGAATATAGATTGCCGGCAGTGTCATACGTCGCGGTAAAGCCAAAATTATCTACTGAGCTACCCGAATAGGTTGAAAAAATAAGCTCTGGATCTATTACTGTTTTTACCTTATTCTTGAAAAAAGGAGTTTCGAAGCCAATAAAGTCTCCCCTTCTCACGTAGCTCATTTTAATCTGCGTTTTTTCCTCGTTTTGCACTTCATAAGAAATAGGCATAACTTCACTATACATGCCAAACCTTGTCGCAACTGAGATTCTTTCGGAAGATACGTGCACGCTGTCTGAGCCTAATATCTCAATTTTTATATCGTTAATATTCGCCCCTGGCTGTAATATAAAGTTGTATTTAAAACGGAGGTCAATGGCTTCATACTCCAAATCAATATGGGGATACACATTGGTATAATAAACCTTATTAAAATTTTTGGCCCCTCCGACCCATTTAGACGGGTCATTTCC
>DGBH01000004.1:2235-17654 GCA_002384205.1 Bacteroidetes bacterium UBA4009 | reverse complement strand
AGTTTATATTTTATAAGATGGTATGCTAGCGAAATACTGTCATTATTTCGCTTATTGGAGTGGAAATCCATTGCATACTTACCCCAGGTTTCTTCGTCGTGTAACAGTACCGAAAAGCCTTCCTTATCCAGGTATATTTGATGTCCGTCAAATTGAGCACGAAAAACAATCGGCTCATCAAATTGCCCCTTATTTTCTATAAAACCTATCTGTGCAATCGCCGTTACAGCATTTGCTATGATTAGTAATGAAAACAGTAATTTCCGGAGCATTTGCTAACGTCTGTGTGTTTAGACGTGCAAGTTACACCAAAGGTTGCAAGATTACAATTACCGTCTAGCCGGATCGTAGAAGAATGTACGTACAGTGTAATTATATTTACGTCCGCTTGACAATGTTACTGTAACATCAAAATTACTTTTATCAGGTAATGCTGTTTTATCAAACTTAGGTTGAAAAACCAAGGTGGGTGCCCCGTAACCTCTCACAAATTTTTCTACGCTAACCACTAATGGCTTCCCATCCTGTTTAACGTCTACTTTTGCATTTGTTAAATCTCTATAGATAGAGAACGACCAATTGGTTAAAAGCATAAGTTGTGGCACATCTCCTTTTGGAGGCCAACAAACAGGTACATCCATAAATTGCGTGGTGTCGGTAGCTCCGCTATCATCTAGCGCCCAAATCACCGCATAATCATTGGTACTCCCGTGTCCGTATATTCTGCCATTCGGATAAAGCAACCATCTTCTATTCCCCGCACTAGGACTTTTATCATCCATAATATAGGTCACAGCCATACTAGTATTTGCATCTTTTATAAGTAATGAATGTTTCGCAGCATAATTGCCCTCATTTGTCCAGCATCTCCAGGTAGCTGGAGGATCATGTTCTAACGCCTTATTAACGTCCATCATAAGCGCTGCTTTTTGACAGTACTCATTAGTGTTTTCATCAAAAAGCACTTCGGATAGACCCGCATTTCTTCTAAAATAGTTGATTCTATTAGCCACTTTTTCTTGAATTTCTAAATCTATTTCTCCTGGGTTACAGGTAGCTTTATCACCATTCCAAGTAAATGGTTGAATTTCTTTACCGTTTATATCTGTCCCTTTTGTTCTAGACATAAAGTAATTTTGATAAAAATCTTCTCTAGCCAAATAGCGTAATCTATCGCTGTAATCTTTAGTCGGAGCATAACTCATCTGCTCTTTCATAACATCTTTCACCGTACTGAAACGATTATTTGCTGCCAATTGCCCTACATATTTATCATTTATCAAGATAAGCTTTTTAAGACTTTCATCGTTTTTATTAGCCTTATATTCATCTTTCATAAGCAGGTATAGTGCACCTTGCTCCTCCACAGAGGTTGCCATCACTTCTTTTTTAGCTATAGCTTGAGTGCGTGTGTCTTTTAGTTCCTTATTGTTAGGGTACTTCGATATAGCTTGTTGCAAGACAAAACCACCAAAAGCAAAACCCTTGGTATCAAAAGCATAATTGGTAATGGCATTCCATCGCAAGGCTAAGTCACTAGCTGATGTGCTTTGTGCAGTTAGTACGATATATTTATCCAAAATAAATTTTGCTCCCTCAATATGACTATTAGATTGAAAATACTCTGCTAATTTCCAAAGTACATTTTCAGGTTTTTTCTCAACGAAAATATCTACTTCTGCTATTTTATTAGCCTGAGTAAGTCCGGCCTTAGCAACTTTTTCCGTTACAAATTTATTAATTAGACTATCGCCTTCAACCTTTGAAGGCTCTTGTAACTTATTCTTTATCAAAAAGATATAAATCGAATTTTCTTTTTGTAATAAATCCTTGTCTGCAGGTGAAAACTGAAGAACTTCTTGAACGTATTCCAGCATTAGATTACTTGGCGGTATATTTTTTATTTGTTCGAGAGTGACCTTCTTATGGTAGAAATTCAGTTTAGCATTATTTCCAAAAATAGCTCTACCGTCGGCTATCATAATTTTTGCACTATCTAGCTTACCACCTTCCCAAAATTTATTGATAAAATAAGTATGCGGATCAATCTCTTTTTCACCCGTGTTATTGTCTGCCGTTAGATCATCATTGTACAAATGAATTAGATTACGATAATACACCTCTCCCTCAGCGGTATCGCCTGCAGCTATCGTGCATTTCCCCACCATAAAGTAAGAATACCTGTTCAATGTATCTATCGAATATGATTCAGCAAACAGATTAGCTGCTTTTGCCATTTTATTCGAATTATACTCGCTCAATGCGACCTTATTATTCGCGATAACTACATCAGATCTCACTCCTAGAAATTCTTCTACCGCAGAATTATTATCATCCTTCTTCAACCCCTTCAACATAGCTCTAGTTGCATTTTTTACGGCGTCAGGATTTTTACTTAAATAAAACTCATCCTTAGAAAGCTCCACATAAGCTTGAGCTGTATAATAATAAAGTCGGGGATCCTTTTTAAGTTCATTATCCTCTGCTTTATCTTCGCAAAGCTTTTCAAGTCTTTTAAAATTGCCAGACTCTACAGCTTCTTCAAATCTCTCAAATTGTGCAGACGCAATGCCACAAATACTTACTAAAACGGTGATGATTATACTTTTGATGAATGATTTCATTTATACTACAATAATATTTACTTTAATTTCAAACTCCAAGCCATAGGATCAGATGCAAATAAGACTTTGGTTTTTGGCCATATATTCCTAAAGATTTCTGACTGTCTATAATTATCTAAGCTACTCTGGTTCAACCACGTACTATGTGTAAATAATACATTTGGATCTTTTTCGTCTTGATAAAGTTTTAAACTTACGATACCAGGCATTTTCTCAATTTTAGCTTTAATGGTATCAAAAAAAAGCAAAAATTCAGCTGTTTTGTCTGCTCTAAAATGCATTTTAACTAATCTTAATATCATACTTTCTGAATTATTAATGGCTTATACTTCCTGAAGTTTAAGAGTCGCTCGGCACTACTTTTTTTAATAGAAACCACCAAGTACCCGTGATCTGAGAAATAACAAAGTTCATCACCCTCTTTTACATCACTAAAATCATTAGAAATTTCTTTCACATGAGTATGTTTTCCTAAGTTAATTATATACGCAGAGTCTCGGGTGAAATCTGTAAACTCTTCTTTTGAAATATTGGTATATGCATTACCAAAATGATCCACAAAAAGAACGGTTCCTCGCAATTCTAAACCATCATTTACCGTTGTTATTCGTGTACTAATCTGAACACTATCTGCCTTATGCGCTATTTCTATCAACTGTTTTCCTGCGGCTAGTTGCGCGATAAAAGGCAAATAAACATTTTGTATTTTTTGCTCATATCGTTCAGTAGGTATCAAGTAATAATCACGGAAATTTTCTCCAAAAATTAGACTAAGTATGCCATTATCAGGCGCTAAGAAATAATGTCCATTGTAATAAGCGGCCAAGTGTCCGTTAAACGATGTTCCTACAACATTGGTAGCTAAAATGTGTATACTACCTTCCGAAAAATCTCGGTATACCATAGAACTCAGATAGGCTGCCTCCACAATATCAAATGGTTCTATTCTACTGGTAATTTCAATAAACGGAATTTGCAAATTGGCCTTGTACATAGCTCCTCTAAAAGATGCCATATAATGGGAATCTGCCCCGAAATCACTTAAAAAAGTAAGTACCGCCAATATTTGAGATTTTAGCTAATTTAGCCGACGAAAATAACTACATAAAGTAACAATTACATCAAGTACATTGGCAGAGAAAAAATTTATAATCACAGACATTGAGCCTTCTCGATTTTTTGGACCTTATAATAGCTATTTCAAAATCTTTAAATCTCAATTCCCTGCGCTTCACCTTTCAAGTAGAGGAAATAATATTAGCGCAAAAGGGGAAATAAAAGATCTCAATGAATTTTCAGAAGTAGTTGATTCTATCATAAAATATTTAAAAATAAACAAAACCGTGAGTTTGGGAGACATAGAACGCATAGTAGAAGGCGAAGAGAATAAAAAAAGTGAGGTTGGCAGTATTATTATACACGGTCAAAGTGGTAAAGTTATTTCTGCACGCACTAAAAACCAGCAGGAATTGGTAGATCTAGTCGATCAAAATGACTTAGTATTTGCCATAGGCCCAGCTGGAACAGGAAAAACATATACCGCTGTGGCACTTGCCGTTAGGGCATTAAGAAACAAAGAAATTAAGAAAATAATTCTGTGTAGGCCAGCAGTAGAAGCAGGAGAAAGCTTGGGTTTTTTGCCAGGAGATATGAAAGACAAAGTAGATCCTTATTTAAGACCTTTATACGATGCTTTGGGAGACATGATCCCACCAGAAAAGTTTAAAGCATACATAGAAAAAGGAATCATAGAAGTAGCTCCGCTAGCTTTTATGCGGGGCCGAACGCTTAATAATTGCTTCGCTATATTAGACGAAGGTCAGAATGCTACCAATACCCAATTAAAAATGTTTCTTACACGGATGGGCCCCATATCAAAAGTGGTAGTTACAGGCGATTTAACGCAAGTAGATTTGCCTGCTCGCATAGAGAGCGGCTTAGCTCCTGCACTCAATTTACTTAAAAATGTAAAAGGGATAGGTATGGTAAAACTGAATGAAAATGACGTGGTAAGACATCGATTGGTAAAAGAAATTATAAGAGCGTATGATACGTCAAAACCGATATCCCAATAATTTAAATTCATCAATCGGGATATAATAAACGTGAGAGACAAACTTCCAAAAAACGACGACGAATTGGCGTACATTTCTTGAAAAAATATTTTGGTGTTTTTATAAAAAAAACATAGACTATGTGATTCTAAAATGTTAAGGCTTAATTTTATGAAAATCAATGTTTTACATAAATTTTAAAAACCTATTTGAAAGCCTTCTAAATTGAAAAAATGTGCATATCTCAAATATGCTCAAATTGGAGGGTTCATATATTTGCGGCATTCCAGAAAGAGCACATTACCAAATGTATAAATCAAAAACACACATAGCCTTGACGGCTTTATTTATATTCTCAAGCACTTTATCATTTTCAAATAATATGTCATCATTTTATTCTGAATCAACCTTTATAGCGTTGGTTATTCTATCAGTAGTACTTGCAGCTATCGCCGCTTTGCTATTCGGTATCAAAAAGCATCTTACGGCTCTTCAAAATGAAAAAATTGGAACCGAGACTGAACCTTCATTTTACGATAGCAAAATCAAACCTATCACTTCAAAATGGAATCCTACCATTGCTACATTGGTAATCGCAGGACTTCTTATGGTAGTATTAGGTGGTTTTGGATATAAATTTGGGATGGATGAAGTGGGCGTACAACAAGGATACTCTCCTACCCAACCAATAAATTTTTCACACAAAATACATGCAGGTCAGTATGAGATAGATTGTAAGTACTGTCATAGTACCGTAGAAAAATCAAAATCAGCAAGTATCCCTTCTCTGAATACATGTATGAATTGCCACAAATATGTTAAGGCAGCCGAAAAGTATAATGGCAAAACTTCTCCGGAAATTCAAAAAATATATGATGCTATAGGTTTTGACGGTGACAATATGGAGTATATTAAAGGCTACGACCAAAAACCTATTGAATGGGTGCGTATCCACAACCTACCTGATTTGGCATACTTCAACCACTCACAACACGTAGTAGTAGGTAAAGTTGAGTGTCAAACATGTCACGGACCTATACAAGAAATGGATAAAGTATACCAATATTCTACCCTTCAAATGGGATGGTGTATTGATTGTCACAGAGAGCGTGGCATTGATTCTGAAAACAATGCATATTATGAAGAAGTTCATAAAAATATGATAGCAGAAGGTAAAGACTACGTAACCGTTGCTGAAAACGGAGGGTTGGAGTGTAGTAAATGTCATTATTAATAATTTATTAAAAACAGAAAAAGTAAATCATGTCTTCAAATAAATATTGGAAAGGTGTAGAAGAGTTAGAACAAACCCAAGAGTTTGTATCTTCTAATGCTAACGAATTTTCAGAAGGATTACCCTTAGAAAAGATTTTCTCTAACGACGATGCTACACGAGCAAACAGAAGAGACTTTCTAAAATACTTCGGCTTTGGGCTAGGCGCTGTAACTTTAGCAGCTTGTAACAAAGCTCCTATCAAAAAAGCAATTCCTTACACTGAAAAACCTGATAACGTAACTCCCGGTGTTCCATTGTATTACGCAAGTAGTTCAGTAAGTAACAGTGAGGGGTTCCCAGTACTTGTAAAAGTAAGAGAAGGTAGACCAATCAAATTTGAACCAAATAAAGAAGCAACCTACTTTGGTGGTGGATTGGATGGCCTTGGTCATTCTGCTATCCTTTCTTTATATGATACCAATAGATTAAAAGGGGCAATGGTTGCTGGTAAAACTAAACCAGTAGCTTGGGCTGATTTTGATAAAGAAGTAATTAAAGCATTAAGCACTACTACTAAAACTATTGCTATAGTTACAAATGGTAGTACGAGCATGGTAACTAACCAAGCTATCGCTGACTTTAAGGCAAAATATACCAACACAGAAGTAGTTGCTTACGAGCCTATTTCTTATTCTGGCATTACACGCGCTAACAATGCCTCATTTGGCAGTGCAGTAATTCCAGCATATAACTTTCAAAACGCGGATGTTGTTGTAAGTTTTGGAGCGGATTTCTTAGGTACTTGGATTAGTCCAATTAAATTCCACGCTGACTATAGCAAGAATAGAGTGCCTAAAGAAGGTAAAATGTCTAAGCATTTCCAATTTGAGTCATTAATGTCTCTTACGGGTGCTAATGCAGATGTACGTGTTCCGATAAAAATGAGCAATGTAGGTCAACACCTTGTTGCCTTATACAGAGAATTAGGTGGAGCAACTCCCGTAAATGGAATGGAAACCGCAGGTAATTCTATTAAACAAGCAGCCGCAGCGCTTAAAGGTGCTCAAGGTAAAGCATTAGTGATATGTGGTAGTAATAATGAGCAAGACCAGATATTGGTAAATGCTATTAATACTATGCTTGGTAGCTACGATTCTACAATAGACATTACAAACTACTACAAAGGACAAAGTGCTGATGAAAAGGATTTTGATGCCTTTTTAGCAAAAGCCAAAACAGGAGCGTATGGTGCTGTCATTACTCTAGAAGCTAACCCAGCATATTCTCATGCAGGATCTGCTAGTGCATTTGCTAAGATTCCAGTAAGAATAAGCACGGCTATTACCTTAGACGAAACTTCTGAAACGGCCACACATATTGCAACCGGTCTTCATCCACTTGAAAGCTGGGATATAAAACAACCTTACAATGGTCGCTTTATCTTCTCGCAGCCTACAATCTCTCCTGTTTTTGAAGGAAGACATGCTGCAAGTTCTTTAGTCGCATTTACAGGTATTGATGTAAAAGATACAGAAGATTTTTCACATGCGTATGTATATACTAAAAACGTATTTACAAGTTCTATAGGTAACAATTTTAATGAAGCTATCGAAAAAGGTATTGTTGAGAATGTAGCAACTGCTACTGTTCCTTCTTTCAATGTAACAACAGGTAGTATAATATCAGAAATATCTGCTCGTAAAAAAGCGGACTCAGAGTTAATTTTATATCAGAAAGTAGGCGTTCGTGACGGTGCATACGGAAACACTCCTTGGGCACATGAAATGCCAGATCCGGTTTCTAAAGTAACTTGGGATAATTACCTTTCAGTTGCTATGGCAGATGCCAAAGCTAATGGATGGGATCTTGGGGATATGGTTGCTGTGAGTACAGCTAATGGAAAATATGAACTTCCTGTACTTATTCAGCCAGGACAATCAAAAGGAACTTTTGGTATCGCTTTAGGCTATGGACGAGTATTACCTCCAGAAGTACAAAATGATTTAAAAGATCTAGGTCAAAATGTTTATCCACTGGTAGACATGAAAGCAGGTTTTGCAAACTATACTGTTAGTGGAGTAACCATCGAAAAAATAGCTGGTGCAGCAAAATACGAATTTGGAATTACTCAATCTCACTATTCTATTGAAGGTAGAGATATTATAAGAGAAGCTAGTTTAGAAGATTTCAAAAAAGACCCTAAAGCTGGACAACACATTCATAAGCCAAAACCAATTACATTATGGGAAGATTACGATTATAGTAAAGGTCACCACTGGGGTATGGCTATAGACATGAACACTTGTACTGGATGTAGTGCATGTATTGTAAGTTGTAGTATAGAAAATAACGTACCTATCGTAGGTAGAGATGAAGTAAGACGTAGAAGAGAAATGCATTGGATACGTATTGACAGATACTATAGCTTTGAAGCTCCTACAACTAAAGATCTTAGCTTAAGCATAGTTTACGGCGGCGACCAAACGGTGAAAGCAGGTGAGCAAATGAGCCAAGAAAAAGTAATGGAAGCGTATGCTGAAGCAACAGAAGATAAGGCTACCGCTTATGATTACTATGAAAATGTACAAGTAGCACATCAACCTATGATGTGTCAGCATTGTGACAATGCTCCTTGTGAAACAGTTTGTCCTGTACTTGCAACTACACACAGTAGTGAAGGTCTAAACCAAATGACCTATAACAGATGTATCGGCACTAAATATTGCGGCAATAATTGTCCTTATAAAGTACGTAGATTCAACTGGTTCAGATATAACGAAAACGAGAAATTCGACTACCACTTCAGTAATGATTTAGGTAAAATGGTTATCAATCCAGATGTTACTGTTCGTTCAAGAGGTGTGATGGAAAAATGTAGTTTCTGTGTTCAAAGAATTCAGTCTACTAAGCTTACTGCGAAACGTGAAAACCGTAAAATAAACACGGATGAATTTACGACTGCATGTGCACAAACGTGTCCATCTAATGCGATTGTATTTGGTGACTTGAACGATGCTAACAGTGAAATAGCTAAATTATACAGAGATGATAGATCTTATCACGTTTTAGAAGAACTGGGTGTAAAACCAAGTGTTCAATACTTGACCAAGATTAGAAATAAATAATAACGAAAGAATCAGACAGTAATCAATATGTATACAGCAGATATAAGAAAACCGTTAGTACTTGGCGGCAAAACTTACACAGATGTCACTAATGACATTTGCAGGCCTATTGAAAACAAGCCAACCAACTCTTGGTGGTTAGGTTTTTCTATAGCCGTATTGCTTCTTCTTGTCCTTGCAGGCACCCTTGCATGGACTGTATGGGAAGGAATTGGAACTTGGAACGTGAACAAGTCTGTAATGTGGGGTTGGGATATTACCAATTTCGTATTTTGGGTAGGTATAGGTCACGCAGGAACATTAATTTCTGCCGTACTGCTCCTATTTAGACAAAAATGGAGAATGTCTATTAACCGTTCTGCGGAAGCAATGACGATTTTTGCAGTATTCTGTGCAGCAATATTCCCTTTATTTCACATGGGTCGTGTATGGTTAGGATTCTGGCCATTACCTTTGCCAAACGCCTTTGGTTCTCTTTGGGTTAACTTTAACTCTCCTTTGCTTTGGGATGTATTTGCAATCTCTACTTATTTATCAGTGTCATTGGTATTCTGGTATTTAGGATTAATACCAGATATTGCTACCATACGAGATAGAGCTACCACTAAAGCTAGAAAATTCTGGTATGGTTTTTTTGCAATGGGTTGGAATGGTTCTGCTAAAGCTTGGGGCAGATATGAAGTAGTTGCATTAATACTTGCAGGTATTTCTACTCCGCTGGTTTTATCGGTTCACACTATTGTATCAATGGACTTTGCTACATCTGTTATCCCGGGATGGCACACTACCATATTCCCACCATACTTTGTTGCTGGAGCTATTTTCTCTGGATTCGGAATGGTATTAACACTTTTACTTATTGCGAGACACGTAATGAATTACGAAAATTACATTACATCAGAACACCTAGAAGCTATGACTAAAGTCATCCTCCTTACTGGTTCTATAGTAGGTGTAGCATATATTACAGAATTCGTAATTGCTGCTTATTCTGGTTATGAATATGAGCAATATGCATTTGCTAATAGAATGTTTGGTCCTTATGCATGGGCCTATTGGACAATGATGTTCTGTAATCTAATGGCTCCTCAAGTATTCTGGAGTAAATGGGCTAGAACTACACCTTGGTTCATATTTGTGATTTCTATTGTAGTAAACATCGGAATGTGGTTTGAACGTTTCGTAATTATCGTAACATCTTTACATAGAGACTTTTTACCAAGTAGCTGGGTTATGTACCATGCAACATGGGTGGAAGTAGGAATTTTCTTGGGAACATTTGGACTATTTTTCACTTGTTTCTTCTTGTTCGCTAAATTCTTGCCAGTTATTAATATGGCAGAAGTAAAAACTATCATTAAAGACAAAGAATAACATGGTTGATAAAAGTATTCTATTAGATAATAAGAAGTTTACAGTTGGTACTTTTACCGACTCGGATAAGCTTTTGCACGCAGTAGAAACCCTTAGAAAAAAAGAGGTTAAAATATTTGATTGCTACACTCCATTTCCAGTGCATCACTTAGATCATGCCCTTGGTTATACACGAACTAATCTTACGATAGGTGCATTCTTGTGTGGAATGCTAGGCACACTAAGTGGTTTTACGCTAGCGTATAGCATGAATGTTGTAGATTGGCCCATGATTATTGGAGGAAAACCTCAAGATATCAATGTATTTACCAGTTTTATACCTGTTATATTTGAGCTTACCATTCTTTTTACGGCATTTGGCATGGTGATCATGTTCTTTGCTCGTAATAGAATGATTCACGGTATTAAAGAAGACTTACTAGACAGACGTCAAACGGATGATCATTTGTTACTTGCTATTGATAATAGTGAGGAACAGTCATTAAGTAATGACGAGATACAGTCTATCTTAATAAATGAAGGTGCGGTAAAGGTGAAAGGAAACGTAGAATCGTTCAATACCTCTTTAACCACTGAAGAAGATTTAGAAATCGTAATTGGCAATAATGAAGGTGCTGCAGTTATTAATTAAACTAGTTCAATCATAGACCAATATTTAACAATTAAAAAAATGAAACTGAATACTATTTTAAAATATTCGTTAGTATTAGGTTTACCTGCTTTTAGTATGGTATCATGTGTAAGTTCTGGAGACAATCCTGGAATAGAATACGCTCCTAATATGTACATTTCTCAAGCTTACGAGCCGTTCTCTCAAGATAAATATTTCGACAACAATCCCTACGGTATGACCATGAGATTGCCTGTAAATGGAACTGTAGCAAGAGGTCAAGCAACTTTTAACTATCCAATACCTAACACAGGTGAAGGCTATGCCGCAAGTGCTGGATATACTTCTTGGGTACCTGCTACTGAAGAGAATGTTGCAGAAGGTGAGCGTTTGTATAACATCTACTGCTGGCATTGTCACGGTAAAGGCGGCAAAAATGATGGACCTATTTTCAAAAGTAAAAAATTACCCGCTCCATCTTGGCCTAACTATCAGGGTGATTACATTAAAAACTTACCAGAAGGTACTGCTTATCATACCATCACCTACGGTAAAGGTTTGATGGGTTCACACGCTTTTATGCTAAACCCAGAAGAACGTTGGAAAGTAATCAAGTATGTAAAATTACTGGCACACGGAGATGCATTTCAATATACAAGCGGAAATTCTACCACTGATACATCAGCGGTTATACCGGCTGTAATTAGCGAAGAAATAGTAACAAATAATTAAACAAAGGAATGGGACATCATACAATTACGGAAGTAAGACAAGAAAAATTTGACTTCTCAGGGAGAATAAAACTTATACCTATTCTACTGTTTGTAGTAGGAGCTATTTTAGCCGGTGTAGGCGCAATGCAAGCCAAAAAAAGCTGGGATGCACCGCGTGCAGAAGTAACTAATGCTGTAAATGATCACAGTGCAGAAGCTAATAATCATGAAACTCAAGAAGCGCATACTGATCATCACCAAACCCTAACTGATACTCATGGTGGGTCAGCAGTACTATCTGATGCTCACGCTGAAGAAAATCACGCTGAAGTGGCTCATACTGAAACTCATGTTTCTAGCGAACACGCAGAAGCTCATGGAAATCATCATGAAGCAACTTATATGACCCGTGTATGGGCTAACCTATTATTAAATAGTTACTATTTTTGGTTATTTGCCGTTTCAGCATTATTCTTTATAGCTGTAAATTATGTAGCGAATGCAGGCTGGGCCGTTATGCTTAAGCGCATAATGGAAGCGCAAAGCAGCTACTTATTAGTAGGTTCTATTTTATTATTTACCATTCTATTTTTGGGTCGAGACACTTTATATCACTGGGTAAACTATTTTGATGGATCTGCTGCAGGCAATCCTCAAGATCCTGGATACGACACTATTTTAGAGAGCAAGCATTGGTTACTAAATAACTCATCTATTTTCTTCTTTATACCTTTCGTTTTAATCATTTGGTATTTAGTTAGAACTAAACTTAGAAGAAACAGTATTGCTGAAGATGAAACACCAGGTTTAGATATGTTTAAAAATTCTACAAGATGGTCTGCTGGATTTATTTTCTTCTTTGCATTTTCATTTTCTGCACTTTCTTGGTTAATTATTATGAGTCTTGATGCTCATTGGTATTCTACCATGTTCTCTGTATATAATTTTGCTATATCATTTGTATCAGGACTTTCAGTAATGATGCTTATTCTTCAATACTTAAAATCAAAAGGATACATGGAAATGGTATCTGATGAGGTTGTACATGACTTAGGTAAATTTATGTTCGCTTTCTGTGTGTTCTGGGGATACATATTCTTAGGTCAATGGTTACTTATTTGGTACACCAATCTTCCTGAGGAAACAGTGTATTTTCAAGCGAGACTTAACTCACATTTCAAACCGTTGTTCTTTATCAACTTGTTTATGTGTTTCTTAATACCATTTCTTACGCTGATGATGAGAGGCGCAAAAAGATCTCCTAAAGTACTATTGGCAGCAGCCTTAACTATTTTAGTAGGCCATTGGGTAGATATGTATCTATTAATTATGCCTGGTACTGTAGGCAACAAAGCTGATTTAGGATTATTAGAAATAGGCACTACTATGGCATTTGCAGGTATATTTATTTATACTGTGCTTCATTCCTTAAGTAAAGCAAATCTATATCCTTTAAACCATCCTTATTTACTTGAATCTGCCAACCACGATGTAGGCGTTTAATTAAGAAGTAAACTATTTTAAAAGAGGCTATGAATATATTCATAGCCTCTTTTATTTTTAGTATAATTGTACTCATGGGAGTCATTCGTTATCTAGGAGCATTTGTTTTTATTCTTATAGGATATTACTCATTAACGACTACAGGTATTGGCACGTACAGCCTTGTGTTTTTCTCTTTTGGAGTTATTCCTCTACTAGAACTGATAATACCACCTTACGCTTCGCCAAACGAGCCCAAATCCATTAAAGCATATACGATGGTGTTATATGCCATCCTACCCTTCTACTTTGGACTATTGCTTTATTTTTTAATAACCATCGGTCATGATACAACTATCTTAACCATACTTGGTAAAATAACCGCTATGGGTATGTTGCATGGTATATTTGGAATTAATATGGCACATGAACTAGGACATAGGAAAAGTAAACTTGACCAGTTCCTTGCGCAACTCTTGCTTTGGAGCAGTCAATACACTCATTTTTTTATTGAACACAATAGAGGGCATCATAAGAGGGTTGCCACTCCTGAAGACCCCGCTACAGCCAGAAAAGGCGAAAATATCTACCGCTTTTGGAATAGGTCGGTACGAGAGAGTTTTCTTTCTGCTTGGAAGTTAGAAAATGATGCACAGATCAGAAAAAACAAAGCCATATTCCGGTGGAATAATGACATGGTTAAATATTTGGTATACCAGACTGCTTTAATTGCAGTGATATGGAGTACGCTAGGAACTATTACCTTATTCTATTATTTATCAGCTGCACTCTTTGGCATTCTGTTGCTAGAAACCATAAACTATATTGAGCATTATGGCTTGCTGCGAAATAAAATAAGTGATTCTGCATATGAGCGGGTACAAGATATACACTCTTGGAATTCAGATCATCTCCTCGGCAGATATTTACTCTTTGAATTGACCCGACATAGTCATCATCACGAAAACAGTCTAAAAACATACCCAGAACTGCAAAGCAAAGAAAAATCATCGCAGTTGCCAACTGGCTATCCTGGCATGATGTTGCTCAGTTTAGTGCCTCCTTTATTTTTTAAGGTGATGGATAAGAGATTAGTTTAAGTGACCTGTGATCTCTTTACGTTTTACTTACGTTTTTTCTTCTTAGGCTTTACTTTATTTTCTTCCCCTATCATTAGAGACTTCCAGTTATCCTTAGTATCATCGGCAAATTCAATCGTCTCATTGTATTCAGCCTTTGTTACCGTAGCTCTCGTTATGGGCACTGTAGTATATTCTTCAATAGCATCAACTAACGGTTTTTCTTCTTTAGCACAAAAAGATATGGCTCTACCCTTGGCTCTGCCCCTGCCCGTTCTGCCAACGCGATGCACATAATTTTCTGCCACTTCAGGTATGTCATAATTAATAACAAAATCTATCCCATCTATATCTATCCCTCTGGCAGAGACATCCGTGGCAATCATTACCTTACATGCATTGGTTCTAAAGGCTAACAAGGCTATCTCTCTTTCAGATTGTTCTTTATCTCCGTGAATGGTGACACTATCTATTTCAAGACGCTCCATGGCAGATTTTACGCGCTCTGCCCTAACCTTTGTTCTGACGAATACTAAGAATTTGTTATCTTTATTTTCTTCAATTAAACGCTTCAAGAAGAACCGCTTATCATCCATTTCTACAAAAACTATTTGATGATTTACATTTTTGCTTACTGGATCTTTAGGCGAAACCTGTATGCGAATAGCATTACTACTCACCATCTTATACGCTTGCTGTTTGATCTTTTGGTTAATGGTGGCAGAAAAGAACAAAGTCTGTCTCTTACCCGGAATCTTATTAACCAAGTCGTCAATATCTTTTGCAAAACCTAGATCAAGCATTTGATCTGCCTCATCTAAAATTAGTATCTCTATTTTTTTAAGACTTAGATAACCTTGACTAACTAAGTCAAACATTCTACCCGGAGTACTTACTATTATATCCATACCTTCTAAGAGTTTAGCTATCTGGTGATCCTGCTCTACTCCTCCGTAAACACAAAGTGCTTTTACTTTTGTGTTCTTTCCAATCTGATTAAATACTTGTGTTATCTGTTGTGCTAACTCGCGCGTAGGAACCATTACTATGGCACGTACAAATGCGCCTTTTTCAAATGCCTTATATTTAATCTGTTGTATTTTATCAATTATAGGAATTGCAAATGCTGCAGTTTTACCAGT
>DGBH01000004.1:0-2018 GCA_002384205.1 Bacteroidetes bacterium UBA4009 | reverse complement strand
TTAAATTGGATATCTGTAGGACGTTTAAAGCCCATCTCTTCCAAGTTTCGTTTTACTTCTTTAGATAGTCTATACTCTTCAAACTTCATTGATAGTGCAAAGGTAGTCTTTTAGGCACTAGATTTACTTGACATTAATCCTATTTGTAAGTCACATAAAACTAGTCTTTAATCGTTGAAACAGCACTTATTTTTACTACTTACAATTAGCAAATTAGGGATTTTACTTGAACAAATATTTTACTTTCGTAGGTACAAATGAGTTTATTCGATTTAAGATTAGAAGTAATGTCGACTATAGGTAAATCTATGGACGAGCTTTTAGATAAATATCTAAAACCTATAGATACCAACTGGCAACCAGCTGATCTATTACCTGACTCTCGCAACCCCGAATTTATTGCCGAAATAAAAGAGATTCAAGAGTTAGCTAAAGATATGAATTATGACTTGCTTACTGTATTAATAGGTGATACCATAACGGAAGAAGCTCTTCCCACTTATGAATCTTGGCTAATGGATGTTGATGGTGTTAATCAACAATACAATAACGGAGAGCCAAATGGTTGGAGCAAGTGGATTCGGGGATGGACGGCTGAGGAGAATCGTCATGGGGACCTACTTAACAAGTACCTTTACCTATGTGGAAGAGTTGACATGCGAGAAATGGAAGTTTCTACGCAGCACCTTATAAACGATGGTTTTGACATCGGAACAGGATCCGATCCTTACAAAAATTTTGTTTATACGAGTTTCCAAGAGTTGGCCACCAATATATCTCACAGACGAGTAGCAACCTTAGTGAAACAATCTGGTAATGCTTTACTGGCAAAAATAAATGGAATAATTGCAGCAGACGAGGCACGTCATGCCACAGCTTATTCCGCTTTTGTTCAACGAATATTTGAAATTGATCCTAATCAAATGATGACAGCTTTTGAAGATATGATGCGTCGTAAAATTGTAATGCCAGCTCATTTTATGCGTCAAAGCGGAGATAAAGTAGGTGAATTATGGAGTCATTTCTCGGATGCAGCCCAACGCACACAGGTATATACCGCTCAAGATTATATTGATATTTTAAAATCATTAATTCATGATTGGAAAATAGAAGGTATGGGAGATTTAAGTGACGTAGGCGAAAAAGCACGTGATTATCTGGTGACCTTACCCGACAGATTACAACGCGTTACCGACCGTATGAAAGAACCTGAAAAGGAATACGAATTCAAGTGGATCGGCTAAATACGCATTAATCCTTTAACCTTCTAAATAGAAGATGAAAATGAGCAGGCTCTCAGGACAACACCTTGAAAATATATCGATTGGAGTGGAAGTAGATATTATACAAAAACATCACCAGCGATCGGGTGAAATTACCAATGGATTCGTAAAGCGTATTCTCACTAAATCATCGCAGCATCCTCATGGCATTAAAGTCATGCTGGAAACGGGTGAAGTAGGGCGAGTTAAGCAAGTTCTTTCAACCGATGATATACTTTAATACCAACATACTAACCAATATTCCTATTAGCTGTTATCTATGTAATGAATACATTCTATGATTTAACTGCAAAAACACCCAGTGGCGAAAAAATAAATATGGCAGACTTTAAAGGTAAGCCTGTTTTAGTTGTTAATACAGCAACTCGATGTGGATTGACCCCTCAGTTTGAAGGCCTTGAAAAACTACATCAAGCATACAAAGAGTTGGGACTTATTGTATTGGGATTCCCATGTAACCAATTTGGAGGACAAGAGCCAGAGTCTAATGAAAATATAGAAACTGTTTGTTTACTTGATCATGGTGTAACATTTACACTTTCGGAAAAGGTAGATGTAAACGGCCCAAAAACGCATCCCGTATTTCAATTTCTAAAAAAAGAAAAACGGGGATTTTTATTTTCGACCATCAAATGGAATTTTACTAAATTTCTAATAGATCAACAAGGCATAGTTATAAAACGTTATGCTCCAACGGTAAAACCAGCTGCGATTGAGGCAGACATAAAAAAACTA
>DGBH01000048.1 GCA_002384205.1 Bacteroidetes bacterium UBA4009 | reverse complement strand
TTTGTCCCACTTCCTTACTGAGCTGTGCTCTAAAAACAAGCCTATTCAAGGTATCTGGCTCATACTCTGTTTTAATATTTAATTGGTGATTCCCTTTATCTCCATTTCCCAGTTCTAATCTGTCAGAGAACAAGTTATTGTTGGTAAGATACAACTCAGAATTGGTCGAACTTTCATTTATGTTATGTTCATTGGTGATTACATAGGCTACATCGGTTTTCATGCCTTTAATCGGTTCAAGGTGCAAATTTGCTCCCGCACCCTCGTAACTTTTAACGCCACTATTCCACCACCAGGTGTTCTGACTATTATTGAATGGGGTGATTTCAAACGTATTGAGCGTCTGCATATCATTCCATCCGTACAAATTGCGGTTTATATTGTTTAATCCGCCAATTATAGAGAGCTGTGTTTCGTCTTTAAAAAAATTGACATTCCCTTGCACATCATAGTAATCATCACTGCCATAACCGGCTCTAACTGTTCCAAAGTAACCTTGCGCCTTATTTTCTTTAAGCACTAAATTAATGACCTTCTCACGCTGGTTTCCTTCTTCTCCTGTAAACTCATCATCATCGGTTTTTTTATCTATTACCTCCACTTTGTCTACCAGTGAAGCGTCAAGATTTTTAGTAGCAGCTTCGATATTGCCTCCAAAAAATTCTTTACCATTAATCAAAACCTTAGTTACAGCCTGCCCTTCTACCGAAACTGATCCGTCTTTATTCACTTGAATACCAGGCATTTTTTTGATTAGATCTTCCACATTCGCATTTGATTGTGTTTTGAAACTGCTACTGTTATAAATCACAGTATCGCCATTTATAAGCACCGGTATTTTTTTAGCACGCACCAGAATTTCTTTCATAGAAATATCAGAACTCGTCATCTCTAATTTAAAATTAGACCAATCACTATCGATTGCAACGAATTTATGCTCCACCTCGTATCCAACTGAAGCTGCGAGAATAATATAATCGCCAGCTACGATGCCTTTCATCATAAAGCTTCCGTCCTCTTTGGCAATGGAAAATTGTATCGTAGAGGTATCTATCCTATCACTTAACGCGATGCTAGCGTATGCTATACCTTGACCATTGGCATCTATTAATCGCCCTGATAGAGTATATGTTTGTGCTGAAGATAAGAGCCCCACAAGCTGTAGGGAAACAACAAGAAATAAAGTTTTAATCATATCAAGGAATTATAACACCCCATAGCTGTTTTTATTGTTCCCTATTTTATGTCGTTTGTCCAATTTGCTCTGTCGCTTGGCGAAAACTGCCATGGCGCTTGATTATTTTCGATGTTGCTATTCATCATGGCCCATTCGCTTGGCATATTCGATTTTTCCAAGGTTTGATACTGACGCATTCCAAATATTATTTCCAAAGGATTAATATTAATAGGACAAGCATCCACGCAAGCATTACAGGTAGTACAGGCGAGCAATTCTTCTTGCGAAATATAATCATGGAGAGACTTCCCGTCATGATAATCCGCTCCATTGGCATCCTTTGCTTTACCTAGCTCATCTGCCCTATCGCGCGTATCCATCATAATCTTGCGAGGGCTTAGTTTTTTACCCGTAATACTGGCAGGGCATGAGCTAGTGCATCTACCACATTCGGTACACGAGTACGCGTCTAACAAATTCTTCCAAGAAAGGTCCGTGACGTCGCTTACCCCGAACTTATCTGGCGGAGGCATGTTGGGGTCGGCTTTACTTGGGTCAAGCATTAAATTCACTTCATTGGTAATTTCTGGCATATTCGCAAACTGTCCGGCAGGTTGAAGTCTACCATACCACGTATTAGGGAAGGCTAAGAAAATATGCAAGTGCTTGCTGTATGGAACATAATTAAGAAAAAATAAAATTCCCAAAATATGAAACCACCAAAAAATGCGCTCCAAAACAATTAGTGTTGAAATATTATAATTTTGAAAAAAGCCAATTAAATACTGCGAAACAGGGAAACTACCCGCGGCCACATAATGATCAGCACCTTTGCTTTGTAATACTTGATCTACAGCATTCATTTTAAGTAAGGCACCCATTAAAACAATTTCTATGACAAGAATATACGTAGCGTCTTTAGTCGCCCAACCCTTCATTTCGGGAGAATGAAACCGTGGAATTTTTGCAATAAATCTTCTACCCAGAAAGACCAAACAAGATACCAAAACCAATACTGCTAAAATTTCAAAGAAACCGATAGCGGCGTCATATACTGGCCCCATAAAAGATAAAACTCTATGAGTCCCAAAAATACCGTCAATTACTATTTCTAACACTTCAATATTGATAAGCACAAAACCTAGATAAATTAGAATGTGAAAAAATCCAGCTACTGGTCTTACTACCATTTTACTTTGTCCCAAGGCTACTTTAGCCATCATCAGCCAACGGGCTGGTTTGTTATCATTGATTATTTGATCTTTGCCAATTAGAATATTTCTACGAATCTGCTTTACTTTTTGGGCAAAGAAATAGATGGCTACGGCTAAGATGGCTACGAATAAAATTTGTTCTATATACTGCATTTGTATGAAGTTCAAAATTAGAAAATTTCGGCACTTAGAAATATTTTAAATACCGAAACCATAATTTATTTTTAAAAGTGAATTATAGGATTATTTTTGCACCCGCTTACGGAGTTGATAGGTTTATTTTGTGCCATTTAGCAGTAAGTATCGATTTTGGTGCGGTAGCTCAGTCGGTAGAGCAAAGGACTGAAAATCCTTGTGTCGGCGGTTCGATCCCGCCCCACACCACTTGAAAGGAGAACAGAAATGTTCTCCTTTTTTGTTATAGCTCATTTTATTTAACTACCGAACGGCCACTACGCTAATCTCCACATTGACCTCTTTGGGCAATGTTTTAACAGCTACAGCCTCTCTAGCCGGAGGATTTTCAGAAAAATAAGCAGCATAAACCGTATTAATATCTCCATAATGTTCCATGCTACTCATAAAAATAGTGCATTTTACGACATTACTCAAATCCATTTCCGCGGCCTTTAATACGGCTTTTATATTTTTCATTACTTGCTCGGTTTCCGTTTGAATCGAATCTAAAACCAACTCTCCCGTGCTAGGATTGATAGCTATCTGCCCACTGCAATATAAAGTATCGCCGGCAAGAATTGCTTGACTGTAGGGACCAATGGCTGCTGGAGCATCCGAAGTACTAATTATTTTTTTGGTCATTTTATTAATTTTTATCTTGTGTTAAGTTTTTTACCAAGGACACATACCTTTGCTAATCGATGAATATAGCAGCTAAAGGTCAGCCCAATCAAATAGCAGAACTTGAACAACTCTTGAACAAGTACACTATTCTACCTTTCAAAATTAATGAAATTGAGAGCTATGATGTCATATTTGATTTAGATTTTGACGATACTCCAGAACAGATACAATACTACATGGAGCTTGAGGGGAAACTAATAGTAGTAGGCGCAGTAAAAGTACAGTTAGAAGAGATACTTGCAGAAATAGGCGAGTTGCCTAGCTGCCCTATTATTGGCATGAATACACTCCCTACTTTTATCAACAGAAGCTTACTCGAACTATGTGCGTTAAACGAAGATGATAAGGGTATTGCATCCGCTATTTTATCGTCTCTAGACTTAGAATACCGATTTGTGGCTAGTAGAGTAGGATTGGTTACCCCTCGTATTATATGCATGATAATAAACGAAGCTTACTTTACATTGCAAGAGGGAACGGCCTCCAGAGAAGACATTGATTTGGGCATGAAGTTAGGCACAGCCTATCCTAAAGGTCCATTTGAGTGGAGTAAAGAAATAGGACTAGAGCATGTATACGAAACGCTAGAAGCTCTTTACCAAGACACTAAAGATGAGCGATATAAGATTTGTTCGTTGCTAAAAACCGAATATCTGAAAGGTTTTACATCCTAAAAACAAGTGATAGATAACTGAACGGCTGATATACTATTTCTTTGTTCTAAGACACAAAAAATGCCCATCACTTGTAAAGCAATGGGCTTTTAATTTTAACAACTGTATTTTTCTATTTTGAAATGCTTTTGAGAGCATCAAAATTCATATTTCTTTTACCATTGGTATATTCAGTTACAAAAGCATCATTGATTCCAAGATTCTTTATATCATTGCTAAATTGTACCGCTTCCATTACATCGTCGAAATAACCAATTATGTATCTTTTACCTCCGTCAATTTCCTCAGCCTTTACTGACTTAAGTTTTGAGTTAAATGACATTAAATCTAAATATTCGTAGTAACCCATTTGCACCTGATAAACAGTTCCTACTGGTAATTCGCTAGTAACGCAGCTCTTTTTAAGTTTAGCATATTGCATTTCTAAGCTAGCATATCTATCAGATAAATTCTGTGTTTCTTTATTTGACGTAGCTAATTTAGCTTTCAGACTTTCCACTTCGTCATTCAGCTCCTGTATTTGAGTTTTTGTTCTTTCCTTCATTGAAGAATAATCTTCAGGATTTTTCTTATACGTCTTCAATTCCTTTTTTAAGATCTTCTTTTCTGATTTACTCAAGGTTTGAGCTTCGGAAACGGTAGCAAAACATACGAAAAGCAAAGCTACTAATGTTATTAAAATTTGTTTTAATTTCATATATGTTATTAATAATACAAATATTAATGTTTTTAGTGTTTCACATCCCACAATTAATAAGGGTCTGCAACTTTGTGTACAAAAATTAGACAATAGCTCAGAAAGATGTTTTTATATGCTTTCACTTATTTGAAGCTAAGGCTGCAATTTTAGCTGGTCAAATAATTATCTTTGGAGCTTTATCAAACAACAATGGAATACAGAATAGAGAGAGACAGTATAGGAGAAGTAAAAGTAGAGTCCACAAAATATTGGGCAGCCCAAACCCAACGATCTCTAGAAAACTTCAAAATTGGTAACCAAGTAATGCCCCTAGAAATTATAAAGGCTTTTGGAGTTCTAAAAAAATGTGCTGCGCTTACCAACTATGAATTAGGCGTACTTCCTAAAGAAAAGGCAGAACTTATCGCACAAGTATGCGATGAAATAATTGCTGGGAAGCTAAACGATGAGTTTCCATTGGTTATTTGGCAAACAGGCTCCGGAACACAAAGTAATATGAATGTGAACGAAGTGATTGCAAATCGAGGTCATGTATTGAAAGGCGGCAGTTTAATGGATAACGACAAATTTCTTCACCCAAATGATGATGTAAACAAATCGCAAAGCAGTAATGATACATTCCCAACGGCTATGAGTATTGCCGTCTATAAGGAAGTAGTAGATTTTAGTATACCTGGGTTGCAAGTATTAAAAGATACTTTTAAGAAAAAAGCACGCGAGTTTAAGCATATCGTAAAAATAGGTCGTACACATTTTATGGATGCTACCCCACTTACACTTGGGCAAGAGTTTAGCGGCTACCGACGACAACTTGAAATGAGTATAATCGCTATTGAAAATGCAATGATAGGAGCACAAGAATTAGCTTTGGGTGGCACTGCTGTAGGCACTGGGCTTAATGCTCCAAAAGATTATGCGGAACTTGTCGCAAGCAAAATAGCGGAAGAGATGGGAATGCCTTTCCGCACGGCAGTTAATAAATTTGAAGCACTTGCTGCACATGATGCAATGGTAGAACTTCATGGTGCTCTGAAAAGAGCCGCAGTAAGCTGTATGAAAATTGGAAATGATATTCGTATGCTAAGCTCAGGTCCAAGAAGCGGAATTGGAGAAATTTTAATCCCTAGCAATGAACCTGGCTCTAGTATTATGCCGGGTAAGGTAAACCCAACACAATGTGAAGCACTTACAATGGTGTGTGCTCAAGTTATGGGAAATGACGTTGCCGTTACCATAGGAGGTTCTAATGGTCATTTTGAGCTTAATGTTTTTAAGCCTCTAATTGCTGCCAATGTTCTTCAATCTGCCCGTATATTGGGTCAAGCATGTCTATCGTTTAACGATAACTGTGTAGTAGGTATTGAGCCAAATCTTACTGAAATAAAAAATAAATTAGATAGTTCGCTTATGCTGGTAACCGCCTTAAACACCCACATTGGTTATGACAAAGCCGCTAAAATTGCTAAAAAAGCACACCAAGAAAACACAACACTAAAAGCAGCTGGAGTTGAGTTAGGTTATCTCACAGCAGCAGAATTTGACGAATGGGTTGTGCCTGCAGATATGTGTGGAGACATGGAACTCGGATTTTAGATCATGAGCACTAAATTAAAGCCTTTTAGGCTCAAAACCATCGGTAAATACACAGCGAAACAAGACCTCCGAATACTGGATATTGGCTCTGGAAGTCACTCGAGTACTATTACTAAGAAGTGGCTCCCTAATTGTCATTATACGGGTGTAGACCGCGATGTAAGCTACGATAATACGGAAGAGGATATTCGCAATATGGATGAGTTTATTCAACTAGATCTAACAGAATTAAACTTTGATGCAATCCCAAATGACACCTATGATGTAATTATCATGAGTCATGTGATAGAGCATTTGTACAACGGAGATAAAGTACTTCCTTTACTTTTTCAGAAACTCTCAAAAGGCGGACTTTTTTATATTGAGTTTCCTTGTGAAGCTAGCGCTACCTTCCCTAGTAAAAAAGAAACGCTTAATTTTTTTGATGATGCTACCCATGTACGCATATACTCCTTAAAAGAGGTAGCCAACATTTTCATGAATCACCGTTTTAAGGTGCAGATGGCAGGTAAAAATAGAAGCTGGATCAATATTGCATTAATGCCAATTAAAATCCCCTTACAGCTACTTACTAAGGGATATGTTCGCGGAGGAGTATATTGGGATTGGTATGGATTTGCAGACTATTTGATTGCTAAAAAGTAAACTCTCAGGATATAAAAAAAGCATCGTTTATAGTGATGCTTTTGTATTTTACATAATCTCTCTTATTGATACATTCTAATATAGTCTACCCACATTTTTTGTGGAAAAACGGTTGTTTCATCAGGTGAGCCAGGCCAATTACCGCCTACAGCTACGTTCATTATAAAAAAGAAATTTTCATGAAATTCGCTTAATAACGAAGGCTTAATATCTGCGGTATTAAATTGCACATCATCAAAATACCACTTTATGCTGTTAGCATCCCATACAATAGAATACACGTGAAACTCTTCCGAAAGCTTTTTAGCTATCGTTTTACTCGTTCCATAAGACGCATGGTCCTTATTATTCCCTTCCCAGTGAATAGTGCCATGGGTAGTTCTATCAGATCTACCATTAGATGCCCCCCCTATCATTTCCATAATATCAATTTCGCCACATGCGGGCCACCCAATTGAGCTAATGTTTTCACCTAACATCCATAATGCTGGCCACATACCTTGCCCCTCTGGAAGCGCGGCTCTAATATCTACTCTTCCGTATTTAAAATTTCTTTTACCTTGCGTAGTAAGCCTCGAAGATGTGTACATACTGCTACCTGCACTCTGTTTTTTAGCTTCGATA
>DGBH01000057.1:15189-17583 GCA_002384205.1 Bacteroidetes bacterium UBA4009 | reverse complement strand
GTATATACAGATATTTTATCCGATAACATTAGGATAATATCTCAGAAAATAGAGATTTGTGGCACTTTTATAATCAATCAATGAAAAAAATAGTTACACTTATTTTAGGTTTTGCTTTAGTAATAAGCAGCCAGTTTGCCAAGGCAGACGAAGGAATGTGGATTCCCGCATTGCTTACCAATAATTATGCTGAAATGCAGCGACTCGGTCTTACCATGACACCAGAGCAGGTGTACAGCATTAACAACAGCAGTATGAAAGATGCCATAGTTCGTTTAGGATCTGGTTTCTGTACAGGTGAGGTTATTAGTAACCAAGGTCTTATTTTAACCAATCATCACTGTGGTTATTCCGCTATTCAAAAGTTAAGCTCAACTACGGCTAATCATTTGAAAAATGGGTACTGGGCAAAAACAAAAGCAGATGAAAAGCCAGCAGGTTTTAGTGTTTCATTTTTAGTAAAAATTGTAGACATCACAGACAAAGTACTAGGTGGAGTATCAGCAAAAGCTACGGAAGAAGAAAGAGCAGGTGTTGTTGCTGAAAAATCTGCAGAACTAAAGAAAGAATATAGTGAATCAGATGCATACAGCGTAGATATCAAAGAAATGTTTGCAGGTAATAAATACTTCGCATACGTGTATGAAGTATTTGGTGATGTAAGACTAGTAGGTAATCCTCCAGAAAGTGTAGGTAAATACGGAGGAGATACGGACAACTGGATGTGGCCACGTCATACCGGAGATTTCTCTATGTTTAGAATATATGCCAGCAAAGAAAATAAAGCAACTAAAGAGTATTCAGTGGAAAATATTGCATATACGCCAAAACACCACTTACCGGTAAGTTTAAAAGGAGTAGAACAAGGTGATTTTGCTATGATCTGGGGCTTTCCAGGAAGTACTGATCGTTATTTATCATCTTATGGTGTAAAAAATGCGACAGATATTGACCAACCTGCACGTGTAAAAATAAGAAGAACAAAGTTAGATATTTATGAAAAATACCAAGCGCAAGACGAATCTGTAGACTTAATGTATGCGGCTAAGCACGCTCAAGTAGCCAACTACTGGAAATACTTTATTGGACAAACAAGAGGTTTGAAAAGACTGAATGTGGAAGGTAAAAAACGTGCAGAAGAAGCTGCTTTTACGCATTGGGTAAACAGTGGTGATGCTGCACGTAATGCAAAATTTGGTCAAGTGTTAACCATGTACCAAGATGCGTATAAAGTTTACGATGAGAAAATATTAGCTCAAACCTATTTTGGGGAAGCTATTTATGGTGTTGAATTTACACGTTACGCAGCAGGTCTTTCTCGTTTACGTGACATGTATGCTTCCTTAGATACCATGGAATCAAAAGAAGCAAAAGCTGCATTTCAAGTTAAAATAGATAAAACGATAGAAAGCTACAAAAACGGCTTAGATGCACAGTTTAAAGATTACTATCAACCTATAGACAAAGAAGTAATGGTTGCTATGCTTACCTATTACGTTAATGATATTCCGGAGTCTCTAAGACCAGCAGAATTTAACAAGCTATTAGCGAAGTATAAAAATAACATCGCTAAGTTAGTAGATGCTGTTTTTGCCAATTCAATGGCAGTAGATAAAGATAAAGCGGCAGCGTTCCTAAATGCACCTAGTGCTAAAGCACTTAAAAAGGACCTTGGGGTTACCTATGCTGGAATGATGTTTAACTACTATATGTCGGATTTACAACCTATGTTCTCTGATGCATCGGCAAAAAGAGATCTTGCTGATAGATTATACATAGACGCTTTATTCCAAATGAATCCGGAGAAAGCATATGCTCCTGATGCAAATAGCAGTATGAGATTTACCTACGGTCAAGTATTAGAGTACTCCCCAGGTGACGCTATGCAGTACAAGCACTTTACCACGATGAAAGGTATATTAGAAAAATACCAACCAGGTGATGCGGAGTTTGATTTGCCTGCAGGATTCGTTGAAGCAGCAAAAAGCAGTAACTATGGTGAGTATGCTAAAGAAGGTGAAGATTTAAGAGTTTGTTTCTTGAGTAACAATGATATTACAGGAGGCAACTCAGGTAGTCCAGTTATTAATGGAAAAGGCGAGCTTATTGGTCTTGCATTTGATGGTAATTGGGAAGCAATGAGTGGAGATATCGCATTTGAGCCAGAGTTGCAAAGAACCATTTCTGTAGATATACGCTATGTATTGTGGTGTATTGACAAACTTGCAGGTGCAAAACACATCGTAGATGAAATGACGCTAGCGAGATAATCTTTTCATCATAAAGCTAAAAAGGGCCATTCGCTATGCGAATGGCCCTTTTTTATTAATCGCTGAACTATTTAAAACTCCATCACTAACGAATAACACATGGGCAGCTTTTCGTTTAAGTGAC
>DGBH01000057.1:13702-15152 GCA_002384205.1 Bacteroidetes bacterium UBA4009 | reverse complement strand
TTAATAAAAAAGGGCCATTCGCATAGCGAATGGCCCTTTTTTATTAATCGCTGAACTATTTAAAACTCCATCACTAACGAATAACACATGGGCAGCTTTTCGTTTAAGTGACCTAACACAAACTCTCCGGGAGCTCTTTCCTTCATATTTTTAAAACAATTATGGGGAGAGTAATCGTATTCGCTAAAATGCTTAATACTCAAACCTGTATTTAGAAGTGCAGTAAAAACTTCATGGAGTGAATGATTCCAGCCTATTTCTTCTAGTTGAATGTCTGCTTCTTGATGAGCGTAGGTGCCAGGAGTGGTTTCTATGATGGCCTCCTTGTTAAAATAGGAGAACATGATTTGCTCAAATTGCACATCAAACATCCAAACGATAGGGTGCAACTCCACAAAAACGAATTTCCCTGTTGGCTTTAGAAAGTGACTTACAATGTCTGCCCACTTATCCATATCCGGAAGCCATCCTATGGTGCCGTAGGTGGTAAATACAATATCAAATTTTTCGGTGATCAACTCTTTTGCAGCATAAACATCACAACATACAAAAGTTGTATTTAACCCAAGTTCAGTACTTAGTTTTGTAGCTTCATGTATCGCCACGTCAGAAATATCTACGCCGGTTACATCTGCGCCCATTCTACTCAAGCACATGCTGTCTTGGCCAAAATGACACTGTAGGTGCAAAATAGATTTTCCTTTTATGTCTCCAAGAAGTGCTAATTCAATGGGTTTTAAAGAGGTTTTTCCTTTTCTGAAAGCCTCCACTTCGTAAAAGTCACTCTTCAAATGAATGGGAGTTTTCTGGTTCCAAAGTTCTTTGTTTACAGCTAGGTAATCTTGGTTCATACTTTTAATAATGCTAAAGCTTCACTTAGATGCTCTACGGGTAATTGGCACATTCCAAGTCGACAAACATATATTAAGGTTTTATCGTTTACCCATCTGTTCGCAAAAATAGGCAAGTTAGAAGGAGCTACACTGAATAAAATCAATGTATTAGGTAGATTTTTGGATTGCAACTGCTGTGCTATTTTTTCGGCATCGGTTCCCACAATAGCCAGCTCAAAATAAGGCATAGTGTACTTTAGTTGCGCTCTAGCCCAGTTACTATGCCCACTAGGATAGGTGCTTATGTTTGACTGCACTTTACCAATTAGATTTTCGGCTAACTCGAGGTAATACGTATTGCCATTTATTACTCCAATGCTGTGAAGCACGTGGGCCATGGCAGAATTCGTAGATGGAATTACATTGTCATTTACTTCAGTGGTTCGTACAATAAGTTCATTTTGCTCATTGAAATAAAATAGTTCTTTTTCGACATCATAAAAAGTGTGAATAGCCCTTTGGATAATCATATCTGCGGCATTTAAATAATACTCATCTCCACTTATTTCAAACGCAGCTATACATGCTTCTGCGGTAAATGCGTAATCATCCAACAT
>DGBH01000057.1:0-13406 GCA_002384205.1 Bacteroidetes bacterium UBA4009 | reverse complement strand
GCAATTTCACTAGGATGATGGTTGCGTAGCAATATGTTATTACCGTGTTCCCACATTCCTTTACCATCTACTTGATAGTATATACGAGCTAGCTCATAGTCTTCGCCTAGTAATTCAAGTACTTCTTTGGTTTTCCACACATAAAACTTTCCTTCTTCACCTTCGCTATCTGCATCTAATGCTGCGTAAAAAAGCCCTGAAGCGTCTCTCATTTCATGCACGAGCCATTCCGTCGTTTTCGTTAGAATTTCAAGGTAGAGAGGATCATTGTATTTTTTATATGCTTTGGCATATATGGTAAGTAGTTGAGCATTGTCATAAAGCATTTTTTCAAAGTGTGGTGCTTTCCACAGGGCGTCTACGCTGTAACGTGAAAAACCACCCGCTAGCTGGTCAAAAATACCTCCATAGGCCATTTTTTCTAAGGTGAGCTGAATAAAAGAATCAGTGTATGTATCTGTAAATTGATGCGTATAATCCATCAGGAAATGAAGATTACTGGGCATAGGAAATTTGGGAGCGCCATTCATTCCTCCTTCTGTCATATCCCAACTTGTCTTCCAGTTTTCCACTGTTTTTACGATCTCTTTTGCATCCAGTTTTTCTGTTGGATTATCGCTTATGGCAGTTTCTTGTAGCCTTATTCCTTTGGTTAGTCGGGTGGCATAATCATTCAATTTTTCGCGATGTTGCTGGTATTGATCATGTACGGTTTGTAATAATTTTAACCAACCTGCGGCGGGGTAATAGGTCCCTGCATGAAAGGGTTTGCTGTCTGGAAGTGCAAAGCAATTGAGCGGCCAACCTCCGTTTCCAGATATAATATGGGCTGCAGTCATATAGATTTGATCTACATCTGGACGTTCTTCTCTATCTACTTTTATGCAGTAAAAGTTTTCGTTCATATAAGCTGCAATGGCATCATTTTCAAAACTTTCATGCTCCATTACGTGGCACCAATGACAACTGCTATACCCAATACTGATGAGTATGGGTTTATCAAGATGTTTTGCTTCTGATAGATTATCAATGTTCCAAGCATGCCAATCTACTGGATTGTGTGCATGTTGTAAGAGGTAAGGACTGGATTCATGTATGAGATCGTTGGTATGTGTATGCATGTTTGTTATTGTGTTTTTTTGCAAGGGTTTATTGAGGGTGATATAACACAAAAGGAATAAAACCTATTTTTCATCATATTTAGCTCGAAAATTAGGCTTATTAATTGGTTTTAATCAGTATAATTCGTTGAAAGATGTATTTTTGATTGCTCGAGAATGCTACAACGAAGTTTATACACTGCGGTCTTTACGCTGATGCTCTTATGGTCATCTGCACAATATACCCAAATAGGGAGTGGAGGATTCTCCAACACCAATTTTGGGCCGCTTAGAACAGATACTTCTGCCAATTATTACAGTCGTTTTGCTATGATTTATCCCGCAGCTACGCTGGGTGATTTAACACATGGTGATCAATTAGCTGCGCTAGCATTCAGCCATAACTCATTTGATACCATGAGAGGCACCGGCCAACTCAAAATATATCTAAAATCTACCTCGCAATCTGACTTTGGTACGGGCGCTCTTAACTGGCTGGCAGAAGCGCGTAACGGGATGACTCTAGTGTATAGTGGAGATCCGAATGGTTTGATAAATCCTTCACCTTCAGATGTACTTTTTAAGTTTAATCAAGTAAATCAATATACATGGGACACCTCAGGTAATGCTATAAATCTTGAGGTTTTAGTAGAATATCAACAAACGACTAAGCAGGACGGATACATCGATTGGTTTTGTGAAAATTCTTCCACTGTCAGCGGTTTTGTCTCGCCCAATGAGAACAAATATAGGTATGGTTCTAGTGTGGCGGGCTTAGACAGTTTGACTAATTTTAGTTCTATTATTAAGCCTACTCTTTCACTATTTTACCCTAGGTATAACCACGATTTGGCGGTTAAAAGAGCCTATGCATTGGGCACTGTTCCCTTGCTTATGCGTCAGCCTGATAGTCTTAAAGTAGTTATTGCTAATTACGGTAAGAGTACAGTTACCAATAAAAAATTATTTCTAAAGGTAAGTGGAGCCAATATCTATAACGATACCATAACCGTTGCTTCTATTGATCCGTTTGAAGAGAAATTTGTTTATTTCAATACCTACCAGCCTAAGTTATTGGGTACAGATTCTCTTTTAATTACGGCGGAGTTAGATAGTTCGTTAAACAATAATACTATATCGAAGGAAAGTGTTGTAAGTTACAATATTTACTCTCACGCAGATCCTTTTGCAGGCAGTTCAGGTGGTATTGGTTTTACGGGATCAACTGGAGATTTTTTAGCTAAATTTTATGTATTGGGAACTTCTTTTATAAATCAAATAAAAGTTGATTTTACTGCAGTTGGTCGCGAGTTCCAATTAGGAGTGTGGAACGATGATGGTCCAGGTCAATTACCAGGTACGGTATTATTTATGTCTGATACATCCTTAACGTCCAACGGTACCTTCATTATGCCGGTATTACCCAAGGTGCAGGTAAGCGGGGGCTATTATGTAGGGATAAGACAAACTACCAATACAAACGTGGGTTTTAGTTTTCAATACGAAACGCCGGTAAGGCCTCATTCTTTTTATTTTACAGCTCCTGCAGGTGATTCTCTTTGGACTCCGTTTTCTCCAGGTTTTAACTTTAATTTTAATATCCAACCACGTTTACAAGTGGCTAATGATATTGCTGTATTTAATATTATCAGTCCGGCAAATGGCGATACGATTGAATATAGTCTTACAGATTCACTGCCTCTAAAGGCGAAAATCATTAACTATGGTTTTCAGAATCAAGGTAGCTTTATCGTTAGAATGCAGATTCTAAATAGATTTGCTCAACAAGTATTTTCAAAAGATCAGATTATTTCATTGAATGCGGATGATACAGCAACGGTTAATTTTGGTAAGTTTAGCTTATACAATTTAGGTCAATTTACCGCCAAGGTAACAGCTTTTCTATCGACAGATAGTATTCTCGATAACAATAGTAAAGCATCTGTATTTGATTTGATAAAGAATCGAGATGTAGGGGTGAATCGAATATACTTTCCTGCTAACGGAGAAATATTTGACCTCAATAGAGATACGTTTCAGCCAACGATTAGAGTAGATAATTACGGTGCAACGGCCATAAATAATTTCCGAGTAAGAGGTGAATTGTTAAATTCAAAAGGCAAAATTCTCGATAGCGATGAGTTTATCATTTCACTGGGAGCTAATTTAAATGTCATAAAAACGTTTAAATACATGAAACTTACTGAACCCGGCAGTATTTTATTCAGAGCCTATACGATATTAGCCAATGATAGTTTTCCTGCAAATGATACCGCCCAGGTCACTTTAATTGCAAGAAAAATAGATGATATTGCTATCCAAAATGTTACTACACCCAAGGCTATTAAATACCCCTTTAACAATAAAATAAAACCTTACCTCAACATTAAAAATGAAGGATTAAACCGCCAAGATTCTATTCTTATTGTCGTAAAAATTACAAACACTGATGGTATAATAATTTATCGAGATACAGCATTTAGGTCCTTGGCTGCAATTAGTATTAGTCAGATTATTTTTAAGGAAATAGCACTTAATATTTTGGGAGAATATGTATTTGAGGCAAATGCTTACATACTAAAAGACCAATGGCGCGTGAATGATACCATGCGTATACCATTCTCTGTAGTTACAGGTAATGATCTTATGCTAGTGCGTTTGGAGACTCCAAAAGGAGTAATACCTGTAAATACTACAGCCAGTTCACCTTTACTAGAAATACGCAATAATGGTTTTAATCCCATTGTAGATGCCAAAGTAACTTGTGAGATCATCAATAACTTAAATTCACGTGTCTATTTGGATTCGCTTAGCGTTTCCTTAGATACTTCGGAGTCTAAGTTAATTAGTTTTAGCCCATTGGAATTTGATGATTTGGGTGATTACTATGTGAACATAATTAATAATTGGCCGCTAGAACATGAGCCAGGCTATAACGATACCATTTACACCACCTATAGTACTCGATTTTCTCAAGATTTGGGTATTAGTGCTCATTTACTACCCCATAATAAGGATACTTTAGAATTGAATGAGTCACTTAAGCCAAGCATTCAGGTTACTAATTATGGGCTAGATACAATGTCTAACGTACGAATAGCTATTGCACTCGTAAATAGTGCAGCTATTCCTGTGTACCTAGATACACTATCCATAAACCAGCTTAATCCCAACTTTTTAGCCACTCTTTCATCTTCCATAATTTATAGTGCTGGTATGTTTGGAGACTATTTATTTAGTTCTGAAATACTTAGTGCAGATGACAATGTAGCGAATAATGAGTTGACTACCAATTATATGGTGATACGCCGCAATGATGTTGCTATAGTAAAGGTTAATTTTCCCTCAATTGGACAGGAATTTCCTAAAAATACGCTAATTAAACCTTCTGTAACCATTGCAAACATGGGTATTAACAACCTGAGCGACATCACCGTACACTGCAGGGCTTTTGATGAAACTTCTACAGTTTATGAGAGCACGCAGGTTATTAGTGTGAGCGCTGGTGAGTCTATTCAAGTTAACTTTGATAGTACTTTAACCTACGATAAAAAGGGAATACTAGATCTAGCATTTAGTGTTTCGCATACCGCTGATCAACTTATAAACAACGATTCGGCTAGTACTTACATCACATTCGTAAGTGGGGCAGAGGTAGTAGTAGTAATTCCTATAATTACTAAGATTTATCCAAATCCATTTACGCACTCCATTCACATAGAAAGCAAAGAGTTGATTAAAAACGTACGCGTATTGAGCATTACAGGTCAAGAAGTAATGAATATGAAAATGAATACGCAAAACGTTGAGGTAGAACTTCCGCTTGCCAAAGGCGAGTACATGTTAGAGGTGTATTATGATGCGCATGTTGAGCGTATTCCAATTCTTAAAAACGACTAGAAAATAAGCGGCTAATCTTCACATAAGATCAGACAATCATTAGAGATTTCTCGCATTACCAATGTTGATTTGGTGCTAAGCCTAATGGTGTATTTCTGATTGCAAATTGCTCGTTGGTTGAATGGTATTGGAAATACTTCTTGTTCGCCTTTTAACGTGCCTTTAGACAAATGTTTCTTATACGGTAAAACACCTAAAAATTTCACCACGCTATATACATCAAAATGTACCACGTCTTTTGGTACTTTAAAGATAATTAGTCCGTTAGGATCTATTTTTACAATCCCAGAAACAACGTGTTTCGCTGTTTTCAATTGCTGTAGATTATACGCTGCGTCAAATTGTGCAACACCGTAACCCATAATAGAATCGGGGTTTTGTGATTGTGATGCGGTTGATCTAATGAGTTGATTGATTTGTAAAGGGGTGAGTCCGGGAAATGCCTGAAGTAAACAGGCTACTCCTCCGGCAGCAACGGGAGTAGCATAACTGGTTCCATATCCTTGATAGTAATTGCCATTTGGGCTGCCAACATAGGTCAGCACACCACAAGCTACGACATCGGGTTTAATATCTCCTTTGGCATTGTATCCTTGACTGCTAAAACGGCCTACCTGATTATCAATACCAGCGGCACCTATGGTAAGCACCGTGGCGACATCTGCGGGAGTACCTATTTTTCGCCACAGATTATCGCCTTCATTTCCTGCACTATTCAGCACAAGAATTCCCTTTTCGACGGCTATTCTAGCGCCTAAGCTAATGTAGGATGTAAAGCCATCTAAATCACTATGTCTATAACTAAGTGTGGTGTCATCAAACCTAAAATACCCGAGTGATGAAGTAATCATATCTACTCCGGCACTATCAGATAGTTCGGCAGCTTTACACCAGTTTAACTCCTCTAATGGCGATTCGGTTGCTCCGTATTCTGTGCGAAAAAGGAACAGGTTAGCTAATGGGGCAGATCCCACATAATGGCCTAATTGATAAGCTCCTAGGCAGGAAGTTACTGCAGTACCATGATTGTCGGCATCGGTAAGAAGGTTATCTAACTGCGCAACATCATAGCAAAATGTTAGCCTATCGTTGGCTTGATGTTTTAAAAAACCAGGTATGGCATTTAAATTTTTAAAACCAGCGTCAAAAACAGCCACGTCTATACCCTTCCCCGTATAACCTAAACGGTGTAAATAAGGAACCCCAATTTGTTTATTCTGTGCATAGGAAACGCCATAATCTTCTTTGGTATAACCATTTTCCTTCATCGTGGCATCCTTTAAGACTAGTCGTGGAGCATAAAAAAGTGGGCCTTCAGAAGATTTTAAAGTTTGGGTTTCACCCACAAATTTAACAGCTCGTACAAACGGCAAATCCGTTAAGTAATGCAATGAAGTTTTGGTGCAATTTACCACTATTGCATTATGCCATTTTAGCGCATAGCGCAATCGAATGGTTGTATCTTGGAGTATTACCGAAATGTAATTAGCCGAAACAGGCATATCGTACGAATCGATACTTAGATTAAATTTGGTGCGTCTTTCGAGTGCTTTTTCACTTAAAGTAGCGCGTATATTTGATTCACTTACCTTATCTGAAAATTGTATGAAGTAGGCATTGGTGTTTTGTGCCAATAGACCTTTACCTGTCACAGTTGCTAAAATGAGTATGAGAATGCTACTCCCAATTCGTTTCATAAATAGTCTTAACATATTCCATTCCACTTTTATACTTGCCCGGTTGAGTTTCAATGTATGCATACTTTCGTTCTATAAGGCCTACACCTTCTGCATACACTTCGTTTTCTATATTCGTTAAAATAGGGTCTACTTGGTTGCTTAGTTCTAGCTGAACACTTTTAGCGAATTGCATTCCTAAAATAGTAGTCATACTTTTTTCTATATTCTTTATTTTGGCCAATTGTAAATCTTGATTGTTAAGTGCATTTACGTCCCATGTCTTCAGTTCACGAAAGGGAAAAGATAATATAGTCTTACGGGTATTGTTCTCAGTTCGAATAGCAGAATTGCTATCTTTTTCTACGATTGCATAAGAATCAAATCTCCAATTTTTGCCAGAATCTTTGGATATGCTTAATGCCATTTTATATACTAAAGAGCCTGAAATATCCGTAAAAGTATCTTCTAACAACTCTTTTTGCCAAAAGTATGTGGTGTCCGTTTCTTTTCGAAATGCGTCATGGGAGTATTCGGTTACAGAATAGGTAATAAATTTGCCCATTTCAAGCGGGTAATAGCTTGTGCCAGGCATAGCTATGGGCTCTTCTATAGAGTTGCAGCTCATCATAACAACACATGCACTAATTAATTGGTATTTAAGATATCTTAATATCATATAGTTTTTAACGAAGCAATGAATAGTTCAAAAGTATAAATCTTCTCAGGTATATCAACATGAAAAAGTGAATGCCTTTTTTGTTAGATACGAGAAGTCAAGGTGTATTATTGACAAAAATATGTTTAAGTTACCATCAACTCTTCTCAATGGTAATAATATTCTATATTTTTGACCGCTCATGACAACAATCTTAGATGGGAAATCCCTCGCATTAAAACTTAGAGGCGATATTAGAGCCGAAGTAGATTCACTACGTGCGAAAGGATTAAGATCCCCCCATCTTGCAGCTATACTGGTAGGTGAAGATGGCGCAAGCAAAACTTACGTAAATAGTAAGGAGAAAGACTGTGAATATGTGGGTTTCTACTCAAGTGTTCATAGGCTTCCTGCAGATACTTCAGAAGCAGATTTACAGAAGTTAATACAGTCTATTAATGAGAATGCGGATATCGACGGTCTTATTGTGCAGTTGCCACTTCCGAAACATATTGATGCGACTAAAATTACGGAAGCAATCAATCCTGAAATAGATGTAGATGGTTTTCATACCATTAGTGTAGGTAAACTTACCAAGAATGAGGATACGTATATATCGGCAACTCCATTTGGTGTGATTAAATTATTAGAGGAATATGGCATTGAAACCAAAGGAAAACACTGTGTAGTAATAGGCAGAAGCAACATAGTGGGTAGACCCATGAGCATATTAATGAGCCGCGGTGGTAATCCTGGTGAGTGCACCGTAACCCTTTGCCACAGATATACTAAAGATATTGCCATGTATACCCAAATGGCAGATATTGTAATTGTAGCGGTAGGTATTCCGGAGTTTTTAAAAGGAGATATGATAAAACCTGGAGCCGTAGTAATTGATGTGGGAATTACCCGAGTAGATAGTGACAACGAAAAAGGCTATGAGCTTATGGGTGATGTAGATTATAACGCGGTAAAATCACAATGCAGCGCCATAACCCCTGTGCCAGGAGGTGTTGGCCCCATGACTAGATATGGTTTGCTTTTCAACACGCTTAAAAGCTATAAAAAGAAACAAGGTTTATGAAAGCATTCCCAGTGATGGAATATTTCTACTCTATTCAAGGTGAAGGAGTGTACACCGGTCAATCTGCCTTTTTTATTAGATTGGGTGGTTGTGACGTAGGCTGCGTATGGTGTGATGTAAAAGACAGTTGGGATAGCAATAAACATCCCTTGGTGGATTTAAATGAGATTGTTTCACCTGTTTTTCAAACTAGCGCCGATTTCGTGGTAATTACTGGTGGCGAACCAGCGATGTACGACTTAACCTTTTTGACCCAAAAGCTAAAGAAGGAAGGAAAAGAAATTGCCATAGAAACATCAGGATGTTATCCTTTAAAAGGAGAAATAGATTGGTATTGTTTTTCTCCTAAAAAATTCAAAGCACCTGTGGAGGAGGCCTATTCAAAAGCAAACGAGTTAAAAGTGATTATCGCTCACCCGTCCGATTTCGAATGGGCAGAAACGCATGCAACTCGAGTAAATGCTAATTGTGAACTGTTCTTGCAACCAGAATGGTCAAAACAGGACCGATTTTTGCAACCCATAATTGATTATATAAAAGCGAATCCAAAGTGGAAAATATCGCTACAAACGCATAAATTCATGCAAATACCATAACATGAAAAACCTATTTTTTATAACTCTCACATTCTTTCTTTTCGCTTCGTGCGGCGCAGCTCAGCAGAAATACTCCGTTTCTGACAAGAAAGCAGTCAAATTATTCGAAGAAGGATTCAATCAACCTCGAGCGGCTCGCGATCCACAAACGGGCGGACCCGATTTCCGTGGTGGAATAGTATTAATTAAAAAAGCTTTGAATCGAGAACCTAATTTTTTCGAAGCTCACGGTACCATAAGTGAATTCTATGAAAATATCGGTCAAAATGCTCCTGCAATCTATCATTTAGAAGAAGCCATAAGACTGAACCCTAATATTTCGGGAACAGGAAGCGAGTATTTTTTTTTGGCGAACTTGTTGAGCGAAAATAGTCAGTTTGAGGAAAGCAACAAAAGGATAGATCAATTCATGAAGTTCCAAATGGCCAATCCTGAATTGCAAAGCAAGGCTATGTCTATGCAAGCCAATAACTTGTTTGCCATTGAAGCCATGAAGAATCCAGTGAAGTTTGACCCGGTGAACATCGGTCCTGGAATCAATACATCTAATCCAGAATATTTCCCAACTATAACCGTTGATGGAAAAACGATACTCTTCACAAGAAGAATTAAGGATGATCGGATTAACGGAAACCAACATGAAGACTTTTACATTTCATGTTTAGGTGAAGACAATAAATGGAAAACGGCTATTCCAATGCCATCCAATATAAATACTATTGCCAATGAAGGCGCACCAACACTGGCTCCAGATGGAAGATCACTTATCTTTGTGGCCTGCGAGGAATATGAAGGCTATTATGGTGAAAACAGAAACGGCTATGGTAGTTGCGACTTGTTCTACACCAAACGTTTAGGAAATAGATGGACGAATCCTCAAAACATTTTAGGAAAAGTAAATTCATTTCATTGGGAAACTCAGCCCTCTTTATCTTCAGACGGTAAAACCCTGTATTTTATTCGAGGAATTCGTGGCAGAGAAGGCACCAAACAAGGTGATATTTATGTGAGTAAAATGCAGGCGGATGGAACATGGTCCCGAGCTGAAATGTTACCATCTGCGGTTAATACACCAGAAGCAGAAGAATCTGTTTTGATTCACCCCGATGGGAAAACGCTGTATTTTGGATCGAGAGGTCATGCTGGAATGGGCGGTTCTGACTTGTTTGTGAGCAGATTGGACGCGAGTGGAAATTGGGGAAAAGCAATTAACCTTGGTTATCCGATAAACACAAAATATGATGAAAACTCGTTGATGGTTTCCGCTGATGGAGAAATCGGGTTTTTTGCAAGTGATCGCGAAGGTGGCTATGGCGGATTAGACATCTACTATTTCCCAATGCCTGATCACCTAAAACCGACGAAAACTATTTATTTTGAAGGGTTGGTGTTTGACGCAGATACAAAACGTCCGCTTCCTGGCAAATTCAAATTGATTGATTTAGAAAATGGAAAAGAAGTCGTGTATTCTGAAGCAGATAGCTTAACTGGGGAATTTGTGGTATCACTTCCTGTCAACAAGAAATATGCATTGAATGTGAGTTATCCGAATTATAGTTTCTTCTCTCAAACCTTCGATATGAAAGATCCAGATGGTCAAGAAGCTTTTCACATGGATGTTCCGTTGATTCCAATTTCAAGTTCGCAACCAATTGTATTGAACAATGTGTTTTATGACTTAAACAAAGCCACATTGCGACCTGAATCCTACATTGAATTAGAGAAATTGCGTGAGTTTTTAGCGACGAATCCGTTGTTGAAGATTGAAATTGGTGGCCATACCGATACTCGTGGAGATGCTGGCGAAAACATGAAATTATCAACAGAAAGAGCTCAATCGGTATATGATTGCCTCGTTGCGAAAGGATTAAACAAAACAAGATTGTCCTACAAAGGATATGGCGAAACGAAGAATGTTGTTTCCGACGCGGAAATAGCTAAACTTACTGACGCAAAAGCGATTGAAGTCGCGCATCAAAAAAACAGACGTACGGAATACAAAATCATTAAATAAATGAAAGGCTTCCTCCTACTCATTCGTCCTATTAACTTACTCATCATTGCACTGACGATGTATAGTGTGCGTCTGTTTATATTGACGTATGAAAAGATTTACTGTGTCCAATTTTTAGGGCAAAATGGTGAGGAATTGAATTTCTTCTTACTCGTTCTCTCGACTATGATGATAGCAGCTGGCGGAAATGTTATCAATGATTATTTTGATGTGAGAGCAGACAGGATCAACAAACCTAAGCGTGTCATTATTGGGAAATATATCAATAGTCGCTGGGCTATTCTTATCCATTCTGGCTTGAACTTTATGGCTTTTGCAATAGCAGTTTATTTGAGTGTGCGTTACGAAACCTTTTGGTATGTCTTTATTCATTTATTGACGATGAACGCCCTGTGGTTGTATAGTCTCTTTTTGAAGAAGAAACCTATCATCGGGAATTTTTTAATCGCCGGACTAACTGCTTTGGTGCCTATTTTATGTGGGGTCCATTTTTATGTTCAAGGTAGCGTAGATATCATTGAACCAGAAATATATTCAACAGCTTTCGAATATTGGCTGATTTCGTTGCTTAATCATGGTTATTTCATATGGCTACTCGCCTTTTTTGCTTTTGTAAATAACTTTGCAAGAGAAATCATCAAAGACGTAGAAGATATCAAAGGCGATCAAATGATTTCTGCGAAGACTTTGCCCATACAATACGGCGTGAAGGTTTCAAAGATTTGGATTGTGGTACTTTTACTTCTTCCATTAGTATTGTTTACTGTTCTGTTTTTATTCCATCAACCTAAGAATGATTTCGGTTTAGTGGATCAAATACTGATATTTATGCCAGTCATCATTTCCTTACTTATGGATTTTGTAGCAATTGGTCTCACAATACGAGCAACGACAAAAACTGGATTTTTAAAGGCGGACCAATGGGTAAAATATGCTATGGTCAGCGGAGTTATCACTTCTCTTTATTGGTACTTGCTATGGATGTAATCAAGAATCACACGATCATTTTAGGTTCGCAATCTCCGAGAAGAAAAAAACTATTGGCTGGATTGGATATACCCTTTGAAGTTCGGGTAGCTGATATTGATGAGAGCTTCCCTTCGAATATGCCTATTCCAAAAATTGCTGAATATGTAGCAACCCAAAAATGGAAAGCTCTGATTTCTAATTCTAAAGATGACGAATTAATCATATGCAGTGATACAGTTGTCGTTTTGGATAAAACCATACTCGAAAAACCAAAAGACAAGAAAGACGGCAAACAAATGCTTCAAAAGCTTTCAGGTCAAAAACACACTGTTATTACCGGCGTTGCTTTGGGAACCCGAAATGAATTCCATTCCTTTTCAGATTCGACTCACGTGTACTTTGCTAATCTATCTGCGGAAGAAATCGATTACTATTTAGATAACTACGAACCGTATGATAAAGCTGGTTCTTATGGCGTTCAAGAGTGGATTGGCATGATGGCTATCGAGAAACTAGAAGGTTCTTATTATAATGTCATGGGACTTCCCGTTCAGAAGCTGTATCAAGTTCTTAAAAACTGGGGATAATCCTTATCACAGAAAAAAATACTCGGCATAAAAAAAGCCATTTCTCTCTATTGAAACGAAATGGCTTCTTGAAATTATATGTAATTTATCTTAGGATAAACTCAACTCTTCTATTTTTTGCTTGCTTCACTTCTTCGTCATCAGACTCTACAATCTCAGCATATTCAATATCTGAGCCTTGATTCGATGCTATCAAACGGGTTGAAGAAACACTTTTTGAATTCAGATATTCAATAACAGCTGCTACTCGCTTACCGTCCATGCTAGAATATTCTGCTTTCTCAGCGCCTACTTCATCTTCCATAACATCAGAATGTCCGTTTATTTGAAGTCGAACAGATGGATTAGCAATCATCACTTTAGCAATGGCATCAAGAGATAATTTAGACTGAGATGTTAATTCATCTTGTCCAAATCCGAAGAATATTTGCTGTGCCTCAACGATTTGTTTTAGTGTGCTTTTCGATTCATCAATGTTAATTTGTTTTTGGTAAATCAAAGTCGAATAATCTTCTTCTACTGCATTAGAATTGCATTCACACGGTGTATCCTCATCCATTTCATAAACAGTCACATCATCTATGTAGTAATAAGCAGCAACAATTGCTTTACTAATCCGGTAAGCAAATCGCTCGTCTGCATTATTTCTCAAAACATGTGTCAGTTGTTCTACGTCGCAAGAATTCACCACGTCCGAAGCCTTCAGTTGCTGTCTGGTATCCATGCGCATGTCAAGTGGTCCAGAATTGCGATATGAAAAACCACGATCAGCCATATCGAGCTGGGGCGACGAGACGCCAAGATCAAAAAGCGCACCAGATA
>DGBH01000010.1:1342-2710 GCA_002384205.1 Bacteroidetes bacterium UBA4009 | reverse complement strand
CTAGCGTGGGCCAAGGGATTCCAAATAAATAAATTATTATTTAAGCATTACAAATCAAAAACAATAAAAATGAAGCGATTTAGCAAAAAATATATCATTACAAAAAACATGGAATGGGAAGCCTTAGGTGGCGGCGTGTCCAGAAAATTTTTAGGGTATGACAACCAGATTATGATGGTAAAAGTGAAGTTTGAAAAAGGGGCCTTAGGTGCGCCTCATCAACATTTTCATACACAAGCAACCTACTGTATTTCAGGTAAATTTGAATTTGACATAGACGGAGAAAAGAAAGTGATTGAAGCTGGAGATGGCGTGTATATTGAGCCTAATCTATTACACAGTGCAGTGTGTTTAGAAGAAGGAATGTTAATTGACACCTTTAGCCCAGTGAGAGAGGATTTTCTAAGCGGTGGAGCAGTCTCTTATTTTGGAGACAAAAAATAGCAATCAAAAAACATGAACAATAAATTAGCTGGAAAAAACATACTCATCACCGCAGGGGCTCAAGGTATTGGAGCATCTATAACAAAACACTTTATAGATGCAGGTGCCCATGTGGCCATTCACTATTTCTCTAGTGCCCAGACAGCAAAACAATTGGCTGAATACGCCAGTAAAAAAGGTCAAAAAGCGGTGGCCATTAGCGGGGATCTTACAAATGAAGCAGACGCTACTATTTTAGTAGAAAATACGGTTAAGGCCTTAGGTGGTTTAGACATACTAATCAATAATGCTGGTTCTCTAGTCGCTCGAAGAATGCTTCATGAAATGGATATGGATTTTTGGCAGAAGGTAATGGACGTCAATCTCAGTTCAATGATGTTTGTAACCAAAGCAGCGGTTTCTCATCTGGCAAAAAATAACAATAGTAGTATCGTGAATTTAGCATCCCTTGCAGGACGCAAAGGGGGACACCCGGGTTCTTTAGCATATTCCACGAGTAAAGGAGCTATACTAACGTTTACAAGAGCACTATCTGCAGAGTTAGGCCCCATGGGAATTAGGGTTAACGCCGTTGCACCGGGTCTTATTTTGGGCACATCATTTCACAATACACATACCACAAAGGAATCTGCGGCTGCTACTATTGCAGGAATACCCATAGAACGTGCAGGAAATGCAGATGACGTAGCACGGGCGGTTGTATATCTTGGTTCTGAATACGACGGTTTTATAACAGGTGCCACTTTAGACATTAATGGAGGGGTGTATAATATGTAATGATGCTATTTCGCATGACCTAACTAATTAAGAAATAGTTTGTAATATTTGGTAGTAGAGATGATTCAAAAAAAATTATTCCTTTTAAGTACGATTTTAGTCCTAATTGGCTGCGGAGAAAATTCCTCCAAAATAAGCATCTATGTA
>DGBH01000010.1:0-1290 GCA_002384205.1 Bacteroidetes bacterium UBA4009 | reverse complement strand
ATGTAAATGATGTCAAGGAATTGAAAGATGCAATAGCTAAAGCAACTCCTGGCGATGAAATTGTTATGGCAAATGGCGATTGGACGGATGTTCAAATAAGATTTGTAGGTTATGGAAATGAAAAAGATCCCATTACATTAAAAGCAGAAACTGCTGGCCAAGTTCTTGTTAATGGAAAATCTGATTTGAAACTTGGCGGTGAATACAGATCGGAAGAGCGTTTGTATTTTACAGAAGGATCCTCTCCTTCAAGGGCAGTAATCGAGTTTGCCATTAATCAAGATACAGTTGCTAATCATACCCGTATTTCGAATACCGTAATTGTAGATTACAATAAAGCCCAAAGAAACGAGACAGATATCTGGGTACTTCTAAAGGGCCGTCACAATGAATTAGATCATTGTTACATTGCCGGAAAATCGAATAGAGGACCTACGGTAAGAGTTGATTTAGAGGGAAATAAAAACATCAAAAATTATCATAAAATCACGAATAATTATTTTGGGCCAAGACCACCAAAAGGAGGACCTAGCGCTGAAACCATTCAGTTAGGTAATAGTTTCACCTCCATGGCACCTAGTCATACGCTGGTAGCAAATAATTTCTTTGATAAATGTAATGGGGAGGTAGAGGTTATTTCAAGCAAAACGAATTTTAATGAGTTTCGTAACAATATCTTTTATAAAAGTGAGGGGTCTTTGGTAACAAGACATGGAAACTATTGTATTATAGACGGTAATTATTTTATCGGAGACACGAATTCAGAACAGATTGGTGGAGTGCGGTTAATAGGTACAGGGCATTGGGTAACGAATAATTATTTCTTTAATTTAAAAGGAAAGATTTTTAGGAGTCCTCTGGCAGTCATGAACGGTATTCCAAAATCACCATTAAATAGATACATACAAGTTACAGATGTTGTAGTCGCTCATAACTCTTGGATAAATTGTACATCGCCCTTACAATTTGGCGTAGGGTCTAATGTGGATCAAAAAGAGGTGCTCCCAGCTTCTGAAATTAGATCGGAAAGGCCAATTCGAACCATTGTGGCTAATAATCTTATTTATAATACCAAAGGAGATGAGAAGCCAATAGTTGCCCATGATTCATTAGATGGAATCAACTTCAAAAGTAATCTAATAAATAATCAAGGCGAACCGTTCGATTATGATTTTGAATTTCTTCAAAAAGACTTTACTCTTGCTCAATTAAAAGAGAATATTTTAATTCCAACTAGTGATTTTCCAAATATGGAACTCTATAAGGGTTTTGAATTTAACCAAATCAGAA
>DGBH01000159.1 GCA_002384205.1 Bacteroidetes bacterium UBA4009 | reverse complement strand
TGGCAGAGTGGTCGAATGCGGCAGTCTTGAAAACTGTTGACTGTTACAGGTCCGTAGGTTCGAATCCTACCGCCTCCGCAACTAAATAAAAAAGCTTCAACGGTTCGTTGGAGCTTTTTTTATCCCAAATTTTAGTTTAAAGCAGGTTCTTAAATGTGACCGAGAACAGATAGAAATTATCCTAGTTTTATAGATATATAATTTCCCTAACTCAGTCGCATCTTGACATAAACGGGAAGACTATGCCTAGCTTGCTTTATCTATACTGCGGTTAAGCTCATAACCTATAAGAATAACAAAGCAATTGAAATATATGAGCAGCATAAGCACAAGTAGCGTTCCTACTGAACCATATAGTTTATTGTACGAGTTGAAATTCTCTACATAGATTCGAAAACCATAAGTGGTTACAAAGGATAGCACAGTGGCAACGGTACTGCCCGCTGAAAAGAATCGCCATTCAGACTCTTTGTGTGAGCCAAAATAATATATAGAGCTATAAATAAAATAGACTAAGGCTAATGTTAACGTAAATTCTACTAGTTTTAGCAGTGTGAGCGTAAATTGATCAGTTAACGATACTTTAGCTTCAACTATGCTTAACCCGTAAGAAAAAATAACCGAGAGTAAAATAGCTATAATAAGAAGTGTAATTACGATAAAAAGAAGACCAATACTTTTGGTACGAATAGTAAACCAGTTGCGTTGCTTCTTATATTGAACACCTTGATCAAATGCCGCGATCAACGAAGCAAAGCCATTGCTAGAAAAGTAAAGAGCCGCTATAAAACCGAAGGAGAGTAAACCTGCATTCTGATTGGTTACAATATCTTGAATGGTTTCATTTAAAAAAGCTGATGCATTTTTAGGTAAAGCCTTATCTATTAACTCTGTAATAAGTTGATCTAAATGTTCAATGGGAACGTATGGAATAAGTGTAAACAAAAAGATGATCAATGGAAATAATGCAATAAAGAAGTTGAAAGCCAAAGAAGAAGCTCGCAGATTCAAGCTTTCTTGAAATAAACCGTTCAAAAAAAACTTACCGACTTGATAAATCGATTTGCCTTTAAATCCAGGAAAACTTACCAGGGCAAGCCTTTGGTCTAGCACCTTATCTAGATTAATTAATTTCTTCTCTATTTTTCTTCTAAGTTTCAAGTTCTTGATGGTGCAAATAACAAGAAATAAATAGTTTTGCTCTAATTATTTTTATATGAGCAAAGTACATAATTTTTCGGCGGGTCCTGCCATCTTGCCACAAGTGGTAATAGATAGCTGCATTACGGCACTTCAAAATTTTGAAGGCACTAATCTATCACTGATAGAAGTGTCGCATAGAGGCAAAGAATTTGTGGCTGTTATGGATGAAGCATGCAGTCTCGTAAAAAAAATCATGCGATTAAACGATGATTATGACGTTCTTTTTCTTCAAGGTGGCGCAAGTACCCAATTTTTAATGGTTGCTATGAACTTACTAGAGAATAAAGCGGCTTACACCAATACAGGTACTTGGGCTAAAAATGCTATTAAGGAAGCTAAGGCTTTTGGTCAAGTGGATGTATTAGGTTCGTCAGAAGATCAAAATTTTAATTACATCCCAAAGGACTATGCTATCGGTTCTGATTACGATTACTTCCATTGCACTTCAAATAATACCATATTTGGAACTCAAATGCACCATTTTCCTACTTGCGAAGTACCGATTATATGCGATATGAGCTCTGATATTTTTAGTAGAGAACTTGATTTTACACAATTCGATATGATATATGCGGGTGCTCAAAAGAATATGGGTCCAGCTGGCACAACATTAGTGGTTATTAAAAAAGGTCTTTTAGGGAAAGTCACACGTTACCTACCAACTATGCTCGATTATACTACACACATAAAGAGTGAGTCTATGTTTAATACCCCTTCTGTATTTGCAGTATTTGGTTGCATGCATACACTTAGATGGATTGATGAGCAAGGTTTAGCCAACATCGAAAAACTAAATACAGCTAAGGCAAATTTGTTATACAATGAGATTGACACAAATCCAAATTTTGTTGGCACAACAGCCATAGAAGATCGTTCTAAAATGAATGTTACATTTAAATGCGCTACTGAAGACGTAGATGAGGCTTTTGCAAAAGCAATTAAAGAGGCCAATATTAGTGGATTAAAAGGCCACAGAAGTGTAGGAGGATATAGAGCAAGTATGTACAATGCTCTTGGATTAGATAGCGTTCAAGCACTAGTTGACGTAATACAAACGTTTAAATAACGGTTAAAATGAAAATATTGGTAAATGATGGCCTGCACAGATCGGGCATAGAACTACTTGAAAAAGCAGGATATACAGTGGATACGAATAGCATTCCCCAAGCAGACCTGATCGTAAGACTTAATGAATATGATGCAATAATCGTACGAAGTGCTACGCAAGTGCGTACCGATCTTATACAAGCTAGTCCTAATCTTAAAGTGATAGGAAGAGGTGGTGTAGGTTTGGATAATATAGATGTAGATTTTGCCAAAAGTAAAAACATTGCAGTACTTAATACACCGGCTGCTTCATCTAGATCTGTTGCAGAATTGGCAATGGCACATCTTTTTGGAATCGTGAGATCATTACCGGCAGCCAATAAAGCCATGAGCCTTGATGGTGTTTCAGATTTTGGAGCACTTAAGAAATCAGCAAGCAAAGGCATAGAATTACAAGGTAAAAAGCTAGGATTAATTGGATTTGGTAGAATTGGAAGAGCCACTGCTTCAATAGCCCTAGGATGCGGTATGGAAATTTTAGCCTATGATCCTTTTTTTACAGAAGGTAATGTAACGCTTGACTTACATCCTGTGTATAAGCATGAATTCTCAATAAATGTAAAAACAGTTAGTAAAGAAGAACTGTTAGCTAATGCCGATTTTATTAGTTTGCACATCCCTGGTGGGCAAGGTTACGTACTAGATACTCCGGAATTCGAACAAATGAAAGATGGTGTAGGAGTAGTGAATTGTGCTCGAGGCGGAACCATTAATGAAGCAGCACTTTTAGCGGCAATAAAATCGGGTAAAGTAAAATATGCAGCTACAGATGTTTTTGAAAAAGAGCCGCCCGTAAATACGGATATTTTACGAATGAACGCTGTAGGTCTTAGTCCTCACATTGGAGCTTCTACAGAAGAAGCGCAAGAAAGAGTAGGAGTAGAGCTCGCTCAAAACATCATAAACTTCTTTAATTTATAATTGCTTGCCTCAGATATTTCCGTTTAAAGCATTAAGGCCATTACCTGATATGGTTAATAAGGTCACTGCAAAATCTACTGATCATCCTAAAAAAGAAGATTTGGTAAATGAACTGATGACCAACCCGTATACTTTTCATCATGTAACAAAAAGTCACATGAGCTTTAATGGAGCATTTCAAGAGCCAGAAAAATTTCTTCCGTTTGCGGCAAAGTATATTGTAAATATGAAGAGTCAAGGGGTGTTGATTAAAGATGAAAAGGAATCTTTCTATCTCTATGAGCAAATTTCAGCCTCGGGAAAATCATGTAAGGGCGTCATTGGCTTGTGTAGCATTGACGATTATCGCACGAATAGAATTAAAAAACACGAAGAAATACGACCAAGTAGATTAAAGTTTTTAGTTGAACTTTTTAAAACAGCTCATATAATGGGGGAGCCAACTCTGTTAGCTCACAATGGTGATGTTAACCTCGACGAGCTAGAAGCAACTGAAATATATCGTTTCGTTTCTGCCGACCATAAAATACATGTGGTAAGAAGAGTAGATAGTACTGAAGACGTGGCTAAGCTGCAGCAGAAAATGGCTGATATAGAAAGCTTTTATATTGCGGATGGGCATCACAGATCTGCCAGTACCTCAGAGTTTAATGCCTCAATTCCTGGATTGGATAATGATAAATCAATGTGTTACATTGTACATGAAAATCAGTTGCAAATACATCCATTTCATAGGCTTTTTAAGCCCATGCATGCCATGGATAGTCAACAGGTAATTGCGGAATTAGCAACCCATTTCAAAATAATGAAATCAGATAAGCCATTATATACTGTTTTGGAAACTAATGATTTTGGTCTTTATATAGATAAGCAATGGTATCAATTGTCTTATGAATCGCATAGTGATCAATTAGACGTAGAGATATTAGAAGAGCTTGTCGTAAAAGGCGTTTTTAATATTCAAGATAGTAGAACAGATTCTCAGATATACTATCATCCGTATTCCAATGGATTAAATGAGCTCATAGACTTAGTAGATTCTGACATTTATAGTATGGCATTCACCACTAAACCATGCTCATTTGAAGACGTGATTGAAATTGCAGATAGCAATAAAATATTGCCCCCAAAGAGTACTTATATAGAACCTAAATTAAGAGCAGGTCTTATAATTCAGGAGTTTCGAGAAATTTAGAAAAAAAAAGCCTCCTCATTTGAGGGGGCTTTTTCGTGTGATTTAAGTTTTATTAGGCCAAAGTAAGCTTACGATGTGTTGCAAAATAATAGACAACATAAATTCCAATACTGAAAAGTACTTGACTTACTAGTGTATTTCTAAAGAATGGTATGCCAGCTGTATAAGCGGCCATTAATCCATCAAATGTCTTAGGATATTCAGGTAAAGTGAACCATGATCCAGCATTAGTTACCGCAAAAAATACTATTGCAGCAAGAAGACTCCCGCCTAACACACCAGATAATGATGGTTTTTTTGCCAATAACATTCCCAAAGCTATCATTACCCCAAAAGATGCATAAACCGTAAGGAACGAAGCAGAGAAAAGATAGTCTTGATTTAAAGCATTATTTGACGCTAATAATAAATCTCCCACAAATAACGCACTCACAGGGATTAGGAAAGCCAACCAGTTTCTACCGAATAGGACACCACCCATTAGGGCTATTGCACCGAGGGGATTAAAATTGGGGATGTTAAAATATACCCGAATTAAAACTAGCGCTAACATAACCGCTGAAAGTATAATAATGTCTTGTTTTTTCATTTGTTTTTTTAATCTGAGCAAATGTACAAATCTTTTATTCAGAAGGCATACCGCCATACTGACACGATGTCCACAATTGTTAATATTTTACATGTAAAATACTATTAATGAGGGTATTAAAACGAAAATATAAACTAAAAAATAGCATTAAAATCACTAATTGTAAATAAGATGTTTAACAAATGTTATTTTAACAATTGTTAATTGATTTACATTTGTTAACAATATAGAGCGGCAATTAACAAATGTAGGTATGAGCGTAAATAACAGATTAGAGCAGTTAATAATAAAAACAGCAACAACACGATCAAATTTTTCTAAAGCAACGGGCATAAGTACAGTTATACTTTCTCATATAGGCTCAGGAAGAAATAAAGTAAGTCTTGCTGCAGTAGAGCAAATCCTAATGGCATATCCAGAAGTAAATTCGGAATGGCTAGTTTTGGGCAAAGGGCGGATGTTTAAACAGGGTCTTAATGAAGAGTGTATCGCCGAATTAGAAGCTAGATTAGATGCGGTTTATCTGGAGGTAGAAAAAACAAAAAGAGCTATGGACGTCAGCTTAAATACATTAAAAGTGACCATAAGTAAATTGAAAGAGTAAACTCGAAGTTATACAGATTTATATTTATATATTGCATTCTTATTTATGAAAAAAGTCTTACTACTTGCGCTTATTACTATAAGTACTGTTGCGTTTGCAGCTCTTCCTTCAAAAGAACAAATTATCAGTGAACATATTCAATCTATTTATAAGCAGAAAGGGTATTTCCCAAGTTATATTATTACCAATAAAGTAAAGAGTTCCGGAAACGTAACCATATATTATGGTAAACAGACAATCAATAATATTCCTATTTACAAGACTGAATTTAATATAGCGATTAAAGACCTTTTAGTTACCAGCGTAAACCATAAGTTTATACTGAATGCCGAGTCCTTTATCCAAAATTATCAATATAGTTTAACCCCAGCGGAGGCTATTAGGAGAGTTGCCCCCAAAAAATTCTCTACTTCTTTCAAGGTTGTGAGTAATGATGAAAAAGAATGTGTTATAGTAGATCCCTTATTGAGTGATCGTCCTATTAAGGTCAATAAAATTTGGGTTATTTTAGGAAAAAACGGATTTCCTGCTTATGACGTTTCCATTTATAATATAGATCATAAACATTGGTTTAATACCAGAATAAATGGTTTGACAGGAGCAATCATTGATCAAAATGATTGGGTAGCACATTGTAATCTGACACACTTAGGAATAAATGGCAGTTCAAGTAAATATTTAAATAATACTCCTATAAATACAGATTTACAAGCTATAAATAAAACTACTTCAACTGCTTCATACCATGTTTTTGCGTTTCCTGTGGAAAGTCCAAACCATGGCAGTCGTAGCGTTGTCACTAGTCCTGAAGATGCTGAAGCCTCTCCATATGGCTGGCACGATACAGATGGATCTTCGGGTGAGGAGTATACGATAACAAGAGGTAATAATGTCTACGCAAGTGATGACAAGAATAATTCAAATGTACCAGGCTATAGTCCCAATGGAGGCAGTACACTTACTTTTAATCACAATTTTGACAGCAGTAAAAGTCCTGAATTATACTTAGATGCCGCAATAACCAACTTATTTTATTGGAATAATATGATGCACGATGTATGGTGGCATTACGGATTCGACGAGGAATCTGGAAACTTTCAAAGCAATAATTATGGAAATGGTGGTTTAGGAGGTGACTACGTGCAAGCAGATGCCCAAGACGGAAGTGGCACTAATAATGCTAATTTTGCTACCCCTCCAGACGGAGATAACCCTCGTATGCAAATGTATATTTGGAAATCTGCATCGTCAGGAGATTACTTTTGTGTCAATTCTCCGAACAGCGTTAAAGGTAAATACAGTGCTAATATTGCTAGTTTTGGGCCTGCGCTAACATCAATTCCAGTAACGGGTAAGTTGGTCTTAGTAGATGATGGAACTGCGAATGGAGATCAAGGATGTAACACCTTGACTAATGCCTCTGCGCTTTTAGGTAACATAGCTTTAATAAGGAGAAAAGGGTGTAATTTTAGTTTAAAAGTAGAAAATGCACAAGATGCAGGTGCGGTTGCAGTTGTTATTTACAGTGATGACAACAATCCTATTGTAATGGGGGGAACAAATTCAGGTATCAACATTCCGTCTGTACATATATCGCAATCAGATGGTCTTGCCATTCTTGATGTCATGGCTGCTCAGGATGTAAATGTCAGTTTGTATGACTCTAGCGATGCTTCATCAACAATATTTGATAGTGATTTTGATAATGGAGTGATCGCTCATGAATACGGCCACGGTATTTCAATTCGTCTTACTGGCGGAGCATCTAACAGCAGTTGTCTTTCGAATGAAGAACAAATGGGAGAAGGTTGGAGCGACTTCTTTTCACTTGTAATGACTCATCAAGCCAATGATTCTGCCAAACAACTAAGAGGTATTGGAACCTACGTAGTTAATATGCCTACGAATGGTAGAGGCATAAGAAATTATCCTTATTCAGCTGATATAACCAGGAGCCCTTATTCGTATGATGATATTAAGTCGTTTTCTGTGCCTCACGGCGTAGGAAGTGTATGGTGTTCTATGCTTTGGGACTTATACTGGGTCATGATTGATAAATACGGTTATGATAGTGATATTTATAACGGAACAGGAGGGAACAATAAGACGATGCAGTTAGTTATAGACGGTATGAAATTGCAACCTTGTAACCCCGGTTTTGCTGATGCAAGAGATGCTATACTAAAAGCAGACAAAAATGCGAACGGTGGTGATAATGAGTTGCTCATATGGAGTGCATTTTCGAAAAGAGGCTTAGGGTATAGCGCCGTTCAAGGGAGTTCTGACGATAGAAGTGACGGAAGTGAATCTTTTGATATACCCCCATACTTAGAGAATAAGTTGCAAATTAAAAAGACTGCCGCTGAGAGTGT
>DGBH01000158.1:485-4954 GCA_002384205.1 Bacteroidetes bacterium UBA4009 | reverse complement strand
ATCTGCTAATTTTACAACCTGACAAAATTAATGCGACAGAACCAAAATTAGTCATTTATGAATTAATGCGGTAGAACTAGGTTTCGAATCCGAATGGGTCTAATCTAATATCCGTCGTAATCCAAGGTCAATAAGCCACTGAAAAGGGGTCAATTTGTCCGATTATTTCATTTTTTTGAATGGGTTCATCGGTGAAAGGTACTTTGGTTTTTCAATTTTTTAACCTTTAGGTTTAAAAATTTGTTTTGAAATTTAACCTAAAGGTGTATATTTGTGTGTAATATTTGAACCTATAAGTTATGTCGTCAATACAAAAAACACTGATTCAAAAGCAAATAGATGAATTAATCCAATCCTTTGTTTCGGGGAAACAGAATGCGCAAACATCGGCTGGTTGGATTCAATCCGCGCGTTTGGCCCTTGGTATGTCGTTGAGACAACTTGCAGAAAGGGTAGGTGTTTCGGTCAGCGCGCTCACTAATTTCGAAAAGAGAGAGCAGACCGAGTCAGTATCACTTGCCACGTTGAAAAAAGCGGCAAATGCAATGGATATGGAATTGGTGTATTACTTCAAGCCGAAGAACGGTTCAATCAAAAATGCTGTTGAGAAGCAGGCCAGAAAAAAGGCACAGGAAATACTAAACCAATCCAATCAAACAATGAAATTGGAAGATCAACAGACCAATTCTTCAAGTCAAGAACTGGAATTAGAAAGGCTGACCAAGGATATCATGAGTAAAATGCCGCAGAATCTATGGGATTGATATTGACCTATGAGGAAGGGCAAACTCCATTAGACCCTGAGCAAATCAATGGTTTGAAAATCAAAACAATTTCCACGCAGCAGCAATTGAATGAATTTGAGCAAACCAATATCAATGAAGCTTTGAAATGGTTGAATTCTAAGAGGAAAATCAAAGCTGTGCTGTCGGAAGAGTTCATGATTCAGTTGCATAAACGAATGCTAGGCATGGTTTGGAAATGGGCTGGGCAATTTAGGAGAACTGAAACCAACATCGGAATTGATTGGACAAGAATTTCAATGGAACTAAGGTTACTCGTAGATGACGCAAATTTTTGGGTTGAGCACCAGACTTATCTGCCTGAAGAAATTGCAATCCGATTTAAGCACCGTCTGGTATCTATTCATTGCTTCCCCAATGGAAATGGCAGGCATTCCAGAATCATGGCAGATTTGATTGCTTTGCATGTGTTTGGATTGAATAAATTCAGTTGGGGGAATAGCAGTTTGGTTGATAGTTCTGAGCAGCGTAAAATGTATCTCAAGGCTCTGCAATTGGCCGATAATGGTGATTTTTCTCAACTGATAAAGTTCGCACGTTCTTAAGCGTCCTTGTAAAAGTTGGTCATATTGACTACCAGCGCCGCTTGCACTAGGTCCCAGGTTTCGAATCCAAAAGAGTCTCACGTATTCCCGTCCTTTATTGTGGTCAATTTGATTCCGACGGAAAGGGCCAATTTGTCTGAATATTCCAATAGTAGATCCCGGGTTTCGAATCCAAAAGGGTCTTATACAATTCCCGTCTATTTTAAGATGATAAGCCACCGAAATGGGTCAATTTATTTAATTATTCCAGCATGCTTTCCGAATCTCGATTCGTATATTTGCGTATAAATACGGATATTTTATGAGTTTGAAAATACATACATCGAAGCTTGACTTGGGCATGAAACTCATGACTGAGCTGAGTAAAATAGATCGTTTTGATGCTTCTTGGGCTTCCATAGAAAAGCGTGAAGGAGCATCGTTAAAGCAACTAAAATCAATTGCTACGGTAAGAAGTGTAGGTGCTTCAACCAGGATTGAAGGCTCTAAAATGACCGATGATGAAGTAGCGGTGTTGATTGAAAAATTGGCCATTTCAAAATTAGAAGAAAGGGATGAGCAAGAAGTGATTGGTTATTTCGAAGCATTGGATGCAATCACTGAAAACTATGAATCCATTGGCATCTCAGAAAGCCAAATTAAAAACCTGCATAAAATATTGATGCAACATGGAGAAAAGGATGCATGGCATAGAGGAGATTACAAGCAAGTTAGTAATGCTGTCGAGGCTAATTTGGTTGACGGAACTAAACAAATTGTATTTAGAACGACGGAGCCAGGATTGGCAACTCAAGATGCGATGATGATGTTGTTAGATTGGTACAATACCGACAAGGAAACAATTCCTTTAGTTAAGGCAGCTTTGTTTGTGTATGAGTTTTTAAGTATCCACCCTTTTCAGGATGGCAATGGAAGATTAAGTAGATTGCTTGGCAGTTTGTTGTTATTAAAAAATGGGTGTTCTTGGATTCAATACGTCAGTTTTGAACATGAGATTGAAAGTAGGAAGTCAGAGTATTACAAGGTTCTCATGCAAACACAGCGTAATAGACCAGGAGAAAACGTAACGGAGTGGCTGGCGTTTTTTAGCAGCTGTATGATAAACATTCAAGAGCAATTGATGAATAAATTGGAAGAAGGCAGAACAGTCAAGCCTATTTCACAACGTGATAAACGCATTTTGTTTTTTATTCAAAACCACGCGGGATGTAGCTCCAGTGAGATAGCAAAAAAACTTGATATGGCGTTGCCAACGGTTAAAAAGTCTTTGGGAGAATTGGTTTCAAAAGGAATTATCACCAAAGAGGGACAAGGTAAATCAACAGGATATTTTGTGGAATAATGGTATTTAATAGGTGAGAAAAAAACGGTTCATTTCGAATATCTCCGTTAAATTTTGCTAAGTTTGTGCTGCTTATTGGTTATCACAGCGAAACGAGTTTAAGTCCCCATCTTTGCTCACTGGGTAGCTAACTGGTAACCCAATCTGCAAAACGAGTTTAAAACACTAGAAAAATATAAGTTTAGGAGCTAAGGTTCATTTTCCTCTCTCTCCGCTAAAGATTTGGTTAATCTATTTTAATGAAATTAAAATCTATATCTATGGTATTTCTGTTTGCCATTTGGTCAGTAATATCCGGATGGTATTACGTATGCATCATAAAGCAAAGTTGCCAAGATTCACTTGTTTCTAAGAATGAAAGTCCTATTCACTTTAAAGTAAACGGAAGTGTTCCGTTTTTGGGACAAAATTTTGATAGTCTAAAGAATAATTTACTTCTAAAATTAGGAGAAGATAACGCATTATTGATAATAGGAATATGCGATTCAAGCGAAAGTAGTAGCTCGGCGTATGAAAATCTGGGATTTGCAAGAGCCTTATCAACTAAGTATTTATTTAGAGATATAAGCAGTAGCCGGTTAGTATTAAAATCAAAAGTTGGCGCTCTAGCCATTCAAGACGGTTACTTGGAGGGTGTAACATTTTCAATACTTCTCAGAAATGAATATATTGAAGAAACAAGTACTGGAGTTATCTTGCGTTTTAATGATGAAGATTTAGAAGAAAATTTACCTACGAAATTAGAAGCGTACCTTACATATTTGTCCATAGAGAAAAGAAGAAATACCATGGAAATCATGGGCCAAACGAAAAGTATAGGACGTGCCATGGATCGTAATAACGTAGGATTGAAAGCAGCTTATGCTATTAAAAAACTACTTGTTCTACGTGGTGTAGATTCAACTAATTTAAAAGTACTATCCATGGGTGATTTAGAACTCATTGTTGGTAATCATACAGACTCAAGCGCAGTGTTTAATAACAGGGTGGAAATACGAATTAACTAAAAACATAAAATGAATACGGAACGATTTTTTGAAGGACCAGGAAGCTCAAATATGACAACCTACATTTGGGAGATTGCTATAATACTTCTAGTAGCTTTTATATTGGGCTACGTATTAAGGCATTTACTTAACGATAGTTTTAAATCACGAATAGCTAATTTAGAGTCAGAACTTAATCGTTTGACAAGCAAAGGGTTAACCAGCTCAGAAGTGGATGCAGCGGAAGAAAATAACGCATTACAGGAACGAATTAAAGAACAGGCCACAGAAATAAAAAAGTTAAGTCAAAAATTAGTGGTGTCCAATATTGAAAAGATATCCTTAGAGAAGCAATTAGCTGGTTTTACTCCGGAAGTAGTAAATAAACCACAAAGTACAACTTCTAAAACAAAAGGTATAGAACCTGCGGCAACGAACGATGCTGCAAAGGATAATCTTAAAAAAATAGAGGGAATTGGTCCTAAAATAGAACAATTGTTAAATAACGATGGTATCTATACTTATCAAGATTTAATTTCTGCAAGTGTATCAAGAATCAGGGGCGTACTTATTGCAGCTGGGCCTAATTACGCTGTTCATGACCCAAGTACTTGGGCAGAGCAAGCAAGCTTGGCTAATACAGGCATGTGGGAGATTCTTGCAGATATGCAAGAGCAGCTAAAAGGCGGGAAACGTAAGTAATTACTACCTAACCAACGATTTTATTAATTATAGCGGTTGTGCTATTTCCTGCTAAAAAAGGAATCACATGCACACTGCCACCGTTTTCTAT
>DGBH01000158.1:0-319 GCA_002384205.1 Bacteroidetes bacterium UBA4009 | reverse complement strand
ACTTCTTGTGCACCTACAATCGTTTCAATCGTATAATCACCTCCTTTAGCCAGTATATCCGGCTTGATGGCTGTAATAAGCGCTAAAGGCGTTTCTTCTCCAAAAAGAATAACCGCGTCAACAAACGTCATCGCTGCTAATTTCATGGCACGGGTATGTTGGTCTATAACGGGACGACTTGGCCCTTTTAATTTGCCTACCGATTCATCGGTATTCACACCGATAATAAGTCTGTCTCCTAAATCTGCTGCTTTAGACAAATAATCAATATGACCTAAGTGCAAAATGTCAAAACATCCATTGGTAAAAACTACCTTCT
>DGBH01000102.1 GCA_002384205.1 Bacteroidetes bacterium UBA4009 | reverse complement strand
AATATGGTTTTTGAACAAGGACCAATGGTAGTTTCAGATGAATTTATGGAAAAACTACAAGGAGTCCTTTCTGCAGAAACAAAACGTGCATTTGATAAAATACGAGACAAAGTTTTTGATGGTTCACCTTCTATAGAAGATATTATATTTTCACCAACGCCAGGGTTAATTTAACAGTATCTTAAAATAGCACAAAAAAAATCCGAGATGATTATTCATCTCGGATTTTTAATAGTAACAGACTATTTAAATTAGTCGATTACAGATATTTTTTTACTTGTTACTGCGTTTCCTGCTTTTACATTGTAAATATACATACCAGGAGTTAAGCCAGATATGTTTGCATCTACTTTGTGCTCACCGCTAGTGTAATAACCGTCTACTACGTCCATTACTTTATTGCCTAAGATGTCATAGATAGCGATGCTTACGTTAGAAGCATTTACCAAGTTAAAATCAGCCATAAGGTTTTCAGTGGTAGAAACTGGATTTGGGTATACACCAAAAGTAATGTTGTTGCCTAGTTTTTCAGTACCTAAAGTTTGCGTAGTGATGTGTACACCATAGTTTAGGTACTGATCACTGAAGTAAGCGTTTCCTGGTATACTATTTTCCCATCCATTGATGTTACCACCATAAATGTGCTCACTACCTACCCACCATGAGTTGTTGACATACTCTTTTTGTGCTATTTGCGTAGTTGAACCATTACTATATAGTGAGTGTCCAAAGTAATTTAATTTTTTGGTAACGTTTGCACCATTTCTAGCTTCCATTGTATCTCCAAGGCTATAAGGAAGCATTGTTTTAAATGAAATCATAAAACCAAAAACGTTTTGACCAGTAAGAGATGGATCTGCAGGCATATTGAAATTAGCTGGAAGAGGTACTATTCTACCTTTTGAACCCCATCCTTGATCAGAAGGAGCAGAAGTCGAATCTGCATCTGTCAATGGAATATTCATGGTATAAGCAGCATTATTTGCACCCATTAGGCTTTTTGTGAAGTTTGTATTTTTCATAAAAGTCTCAGGATCAGCAGCATTAAAAGAACCCTTAACTAAATTAGGGAATTTAAAAAACTGAACTACTAAAGTATCCACAACTTTAACTTTACCAGCACCTAGGTCGATTGAATCTACATATCTTACGTAAAGGTAAGGAAAGTAAACAGAGTCAACTGTATAGGCATTGTATCTAGACAAGATAGTATTATCGTCAGATAACTCTAAATTTGGATCGTTTGGAGTGAAAGCTGCGCCTACTGCGTGAGTGAACTGGAAATATGGATCGCCCGAAGCTGGAATGATCTTTACAACTGAATCTGGATATAAAAATCCTACATATCTATCTAAAGTAGTTAATTGACCTACAACATCTGCAGGGAATTTCCAATTTGCATAAAAAGCTTTTGCTTTGGTATTTGAGGTAGGATCTTGAGACATTGGTATCTCGTGCGCTCTTTCTCCTTTTACTTTAACCTGTTGTTGTGCAAAAGTAGGAGCCACTACTGCTGCTAGTAAAAAAGTAAATGCTAAACGTTGTAATGTTCTTTTCATTTGTTATTGTGTTAATTTTTTTTCAAAAGTAATTTATATTTCAAATTTAGGAAGTTAAAATTATAAAATGTGACAGATTAAGGTCACATAGTTATGATATATCGCCGTCCATTGGTCTTATTAGGATTTCCTCTAGTACAACGTTGCCGGGTAATTGATAAGCGGTATATATCATTTGAGCAACGGAATTAGGATCAATAAATCGTTGTTCGGGCAAATCTGTGCCTGACCACGAGTCTGTTAATGTAGCTCCAGGCATCACAGCACTAACTCTAATGTTGTATTCTTTTAACTCTTCACGCAAAACTTTGGTTAATCCATACTGAGCATATTTAGAAATACAATAAGAACCTCCGTTTAAATAAGGAGTGATGCTAGCTGTAGAACATATATTAAAAATATAGGGTTGTTCGGCGTTTTTTATGAAAGGAAACAAAGCTCTTGTTAAGTGATAGGTGGAAGCTAAGTTGGTATTTAACATGACTTCAAAATTACCTTCGGGTTCTTCGGTTAGTTTTCCAGGGAGAAAAACACCTACATTATTTACTAAAACATCTATGTGACCTTCGCTTTGAGTAATAAATTGAGCAAAAGCAGTAATGTTTTCTTTGATCGCTAAATCGGCTTTAAACATAACTAGGTTGGGATGATGAAAATCGATGTCTAAACTCCTCGCTGAGATGTATACCTTAAATCCTTTTTCCAGAAACAAAGTACTTATCGCTCTCCCAATTCCTTTTGTGCCTCCTGTTATGACCGCTATTTTCATGATTTTATTGTCACAAAGATAACATCAGATAACACACTCGAGACTTTTTAGGACATTTTAACATACTGTGGACTTTTTATTTAGTGAAAAAAATAGTTGGGCTTATCTTTACCGCCGAAATGAATTTTTTCAATCAATTTGGTAAGTACGTTCTCTTTATAATGGGAATGTTTTCGAAACCAGAAAAGCTTGGTGTGTATATAGATCGTACCATAACTGAGATGAACAATATTGGTATTGGCTCTCTTGCCATAGTTGTTATTATAGCAGTGTTTCAAGGAGCCGTTACTACGCTACAAATCGCCTACCAGTTAATTTCTCCTTTAATTTCTAAACCGGTAATCGGTTCTATTGTGAGTGATTCGTCCATGTTAGAATTAGCGCCGACCATTACTTGCCTAGTCTTAGCTGGAAAAGTGGGGTCTCACATTGCCTCGGAAATAGGCACAATGCGCGTAAGTGAGCAAATAGACGCTCTTGAGGTAATGGGAATAAATTCCAGTGGTTATTTGGCATTACCTAAAATTATTGCAGGTCTTATTATGATCCCTTGTTTAGTAATCATTTCTATATTTTTAAGTAATGCGGGTGGTATTTTAGCCGGTGAAGCTTCTGGTATTTTGACAAGTGAAGAATATTTACAGGGGGCTCGGGCTTCATTTTTACCTTACAATTTATTTTTTGCTTTAATAAAGGCATTTACCTACGCATTTATTATCACAACAGTGTCTAGTTTTCACGGGTACACCACTAGAGGTGGAGCCTTAGAAGTAGGGGCAAGTAGTACTAAAGCTGTTGTGTATAGTGCTGTAGCTATTTTGTTTTCTGATTATTTGTTAGCACAGTTATTATTATGATAGAGCTAAAAGACATTCATAAATCTTTTGGAGATGTTGAAATTCTCAAAGGAATAAATGCCAAGTTTGAAACGGGTAAAGTTAATTTGGTGATTGGAAGCAGTGGCCATGGTAAAAGCATAATGATGAAGTGTATGGTGGGCTTAGAAACTCCTACTTCTGGAAGTGTTATTTATGATAACCGAGATTTTACACACTTAGAATATCGGCAGTTGCGTGAGGTACGAAAGGAAATAGGAATGCTTTTTCAAGGTACTGCACTTTTCGATTCACTTACGGTGGAACAAAATGTAGAGTTCACCTTAAAAATGTTTACCAATATGACTCCAGCAGAACGAAAAGATAGAGTTGATTTTTGTTTAGAGCAAGTAGACATGCCTGGCATCAATCAAAAATTTCCGTCTGAAATAAGTGGAGGCATGAAAAAAAGAGTAGGTATTGCTAGAGCTATTGCCTTAGATATTAAATATCTTTTTTGTGATGAGCCTAATTCAGGTTTGGATCCGGTAACGAGTAGACTTATAGATGAACTTTTAAAAAGTATTACCGAAGAGTTTAAAATTACTACCATTATAAACACACACGATATGAAAACGGTGTTTGATATAGGTGATGATGTTATTTTTATTTACGAAGGGAATAATGAATGGAGCGGAAAAGTAAAAGACATTAAAACTTCTGGAAATGAAATCCTAACACGATTTATAGAAGCATCTCAATTTCACTAAAAGTTCTCCATATAAACGAATTCGATACATGATGAAAAATATAACACTTACACTTTTATTACTTGTAATCATTTTTGCCTTCAAGTCTGATAGAGACGAAGAAGGAATGTTTTTAATGAGTCATTTGTCTAGCTTAGATCTTAAAAAAGCAGGACTAGAAATTGACGTAGATGAAATATACAATGAGGAAAAGCCTGCATTGGTAAATGCACTAGTTCGATTAGGCGGTTGTACGGGTTCATTTATCTCGGAATCAGGTCTTATTATTACGAATCACCATTGTGTGTTTAGCAGTGTAGCCGGGGCCAGTAGCTCGGAAAATAATTATCTTGAAAATGGATTTTATGCAGCTAAAAAAGATCAAGAGATTAAAACCACGTTGCCGGTTCGTATCACCCAATCCTATGTTGACGTTTCAGAGATAGTTTTAGCTGATATTAGTGAAACTACAGATGCCTTAAAAAAAAGAGATGTCATTTCGGATAATATCAAAGCCATTGTAGAAAAAGAACAAGCAAAATATCCCAATCTTACGGTAGAAGTATCGGAGATGCTTGTAGGTAAATCATATACCCTGTTTAGATATAAGACCTTAAATGACGTGAGGCTAGTGTATGTGCCGCCTAAAAATATCGGAAAATTTGGGGGAGAATCAGATAATTGGGAATGGCCAAGACACAATGGTGATTTTTCTATTGTACGGGCCTATGAAAACAACATGCCCTATCAGCCAGAAGCCCATCTTGAAGTAAACCCGAATGGGACCAAAGAAGGTGATTTTACCTTTATTTTAGGCTATCCAGGAACTACTTACAGAAATCAAACAGCAGAATTTTTAGAGTATCAAAATACATTTGTATTACCCATTATTGCAGATTGGTTTGACTTTAGAATTGCGGC
>DGBH01000143.1 GCA_002384205.1 Bacteroidetes bacterium UBA4009 | reverse complement strand
GGTCAAGAAAAAATTTTAGATAATCTTAAGATTTTTGTGCAAGCCGCTAATCAACGGGGTGAGGCCTTAGATCACGTATTATTACATGGGCCTCCAGGATTAGGGAAGACCACCTTAGCAAATATTATTGCTAATGAGCTAAATAGCGGTATCAAAATTACTAGTGGACCTGTTTTAGAAAAGCCAGGAGATTTAGCAGGATTATTAACCAACCTATCTGAAGGAGATGTCTTATTTATAGATGAGATCCATCGTCTTAGCCCCGTGATCGAAGAATATTTGTATTCTGCGATGGAAGATTATAAAATAGACATCTTACTCGATACAGGTCCTAATGCGCGTAGTATTCAGATCGGCATTAGTCCATTTACCTTAATAGGGGCAACAACCCGCAGTGGATTACTAACGGCTCCGTTACGTGCTAGATTTGGGATCACGTGCAGGCTAGAATATTATGATACTTCATTGCTTACAGAAATAGTCGGCAGGTCGGCAGAAATTCTGAATGTACCTATCGATCATAAAGCAGCATTGGAAATAGCCGGAAGAAGTAGGGGTACACCCCGTATAGCAAATGCATTGCTTAGAAGAACACGAGATTTTGCACAGATAAAAGGAGATGGCAGTATTGGGATAGATATCGCTAAGTTGGCCTTAGATGCATTAAATGTAGATTCGAGAGGTTTAGATGAGATGGACAATAGAATTTTGGCAGCTATTATTGACAAATTTAAAGGTGGCCCTGTAGGGCTTAATACTATTGCAACGGCAGTGAGCGAAGACGCAGGGACTATTGAAGAAGTGTACGAACCATTCTTAATTAAAGAAGGCTTCATGCAGCGAACAGCTAGGGGTAGGGAGGTGACAGAACTCGCATATACCCATTTGGGCCGAGACTTTAAAAAAGGACAGGCGCCAAGTCTATTTTAAATGTAGTGATGTATAACTCTGCCGCTCGTAATTCAACTATTATCAAAGAAATAGCCAACGAACTTGGTTTTGATTTTTGTGGAATTAGCAAAGCAGAGCAGCTTGATGAAGATGCCATTAATCTCGAAAAATGGCTAAATAAAGGCTATCATGGTAAAATGAAATGGATGGAAAACCATTTTGAAAAACGGGTAGATCCTACCAAACTGGTAGAGGATTCGAAATCGGTTATCTCATTACTTCTTAATTACTCTCCAGCTGAAAATTTTGATCAGGAGAATATTAAAATTGCTAAGTATGCCTATGGAATGGACTATCATTTTGTAATAAAAGATAAGCTAAAAATATTTTTAGCATTAATTAATGAGCGAATAGGTGATGTGGGAGGTAGAGTTTTTGTAGATAGTGCCCCTGTATTAGACAGAGCTTGGGCAGCAAAAAGTGGATTGGGTTGGATTGGTAAAAACAGCATGCTCATTACAAAACAAAAGGGCAGTTTTTATTTTATATCTGAACTGATTTTAGACTTAGATCTTGTATCTGATAATGTTACCACAGATCATTGCGGAACTTGTACGGCATGCATTGATGCGTGCCCGACAGCTGCGATTGTTTCCAACAAGGTAATAGACAGCACCAAATGCATATCATACTTAACCATAGAGTTAAGGGAACAGATTCCAACGGACTTTAAAAATCAGATGGAGGGCTGGGCTTTTGGTTGTGATATTTGTCAAGACGTATGTCCATGGAATAAATTTGCTCATTCTCATCAGACATCTGAATTTTCTGCTAATAAGAAGCTAGAAGAATTACATAAAGGAGATTGGACTGAGATTACCGAAGAAGTATTCAAAGAGGTATTTAAAAAATCAGCAGTAAAGCGTGCGGGTTACATGAAACTTATGCAGTCAATAGACTTTATCAAGGATTAAAATAACTGGTCATATACCGCGAAGCACAAAAAAAGAGCCGACTTGATTGATTCCAAGCGGCTCTTAAATTACATTTACTATTTATTAGTGGTGGTGCCCACCAGGTCCGTGCACATGACCGTGGGTTATTTCTTCTTCTGTAGCTAAGCGAAGCGAGGCAACACTGCCAGTAAAGTGCAAGTATTTGCCAGCAAGTTGGTGATTAAAATCCATGGTAATGGTATCGTCACCTATCGAAGCTACTACACCTAACATAGGTTGCCCATCTTGGTTGGTTAGTTGTAGTTGCGCACCTTCAAAAACTTCGGCACTTAAATTTCCATCAATTAAGAAGATTTGTTTATCTAAATCTGTGATAGCATCTGGGTTTAATTCTCCATATCCCTCCGCTGCTGTTACCATAAAATCATACGTATCTCCTTCTGCTAGTCCTTCAAGTTGTTTTTCAAAACCAGGTATCATCATACCATGGCCGTGAAGGTAAGTAAGAGGAGTATCTCCTGATGCGTCCAGTTGCATCCCGTCTACGTCTAAAGCGTAGTTAACACCTACTACGGTATCTTTTCCTATTAACATTTGCGGCAAATCTAATATTGTCCTAAAGAATACGTGTATTTAAGGACGATTATTTCCTTATAAATATTTTAAGTAATACCAGCTTGAACTCTAATTCCTTTTTAATTACGCTAAATTTGTTCTAATGAAATACCATAGAATTCCGAAAAATGAACTGGAAAAATTAGAAGATGATTTTATTAAATTTCTAGTGGTAAATGGTATTACGGCGGATGATTGGCTTGCGATAAAAGAAAATGAGCCTGTTAATGCAGATCAAATAATTAATCAATTTAGTGATGTAGTATGGGAGGGTATTTTACGAAAAATAAAATACTTGAACAAAGTAGAAAAAGATTTTGCCTACTATTTTAAGTGTGACGCCACAGAGATACATCTTGTGCGAGTTATTAGTGCCGAAAAAATCAATGAGTATCACACTGCGACCAAGTCTTACTCCAAACAACGAGAATTAGAACTATTTGAAATGATCCAGAATGGCTGTATGATCAGCGAAGGATTAGAATTTAAAGAATTAAGCTAGTCACTTAATCACTCGGGGTGAGTCAGCGCTCATTTTTTCTTTGTATTTTTCATACTTACCTGGTAATATTTCAATGGCAGTGTATGTCACCTTGTAAGTAAAATAATCAATTTCATATTTTAAACAGAGTGAACCATCGCTATTAGTCATAAAATAAGACCATAAATCACGATTTACTTTCGAATAAACTAATTTATCTACCTTATACTCGTCCGTATGCCAGTATCGGATACTTAAAAAATCTCCCTTTACTGAGGGCGTTGCTATTTCCTTAGCTCCAATGGCTATTTCTGTTAGGTCATATGAAAGAACCTTTTCGGTTGCCATTGATAAAGGAATACCCTTAACTTTGGTCATATTTGACGAGTTAGAACTTTTCTCATATAAAGTGTCAGAATGGTTGTATTTTGTGGCATCTACCTTGTTTTTAATATCTAGATAAGTTAAATCATAACCTAATCTTGAAGCATTGAAAAATTTTCGTTGAATATCTCCGTTTCTAAAAACAGTAAGATGCATTTGATCTCCAAAAAAATCTGTTTTATCTCTTACGTAGGTAGTGTCTACTAATTGAACAACTTGAACATCATAAATTATGGTACCCTTAAAAGGTTTTATTTTTTCACCGTTACTTGTAGTTAAAGTTTTGCATGATGCGAATATAAATAGCACTAATAAAAAGATTATGTTGGTGGGTTTATTCATAATGAAATCTATATTTTTTTAGTTACAGTCTACGGCAGTAATTTATTGTTACTAGTTTTCCATTTATTTAAAAGTGAAATAATGGTAAATGCAATGATACCGGTTATTAATCCAATGATAGCATCAGCCATCAACTGTGGGAGAGGAGCTACTAGTTGATGGATAATTTCAATGTTATGCGTAAAAATACCACCTGAAACGAGAATTAAGGCTAGGGTGCCTATAACGTTTAATGTTTTAATAATGACGGGTAAGGCATTTACTAGTGCAATTCCAATTGCATTGGTAAACTTGTTTCTATTTGATTTAAGTAATTTGAAGCCAATGTCATCCATGCGAATAATCACTGCCACTATGCCATATACACCTACGGTAGCCAAAAGAGCGATTAGAGTTACTACAGCTATGCGTATCATTAAATCGCTTTGAGTTACCGTGCTCAGTGCTATAATAATAATTTCAATGGATAGTATAAAATCTACTAAAATGGCAGACTTTACTTTACTGTTTTCTTCATCAATCACTTCCTCTTGCGTCATTTCTGCTCGCTTTTCGGATACGTTAGTCGTCCGTGGATGAAACAGTAATTCAATTATTTTTTCTACTCCTTCATAGGCTAGGTAGATGCCGCCCAAAATTAAGATAAGCGAAATTGCTAAGGGTGCAAATGCACTAAGCAAGAAAGCAAATGGTAATATGATTATCTTATTTATCAATGAACCTTTCCCTATTTTCCAAAGAACAGGCAATTCTCTGTTCGTTAAAAAACCAGAAGCCTTTTCTGCATTCACAGCCAGATCGTCACCCAGTATACACGCTGTTTTTTGAGTGGCTACCTTACTCATGGTGGCTACATCATCCATAAGGACAGAGATATCATCTAATAAAGCGAAAAAAGAGGAGGCCATTTTTTAGGATATAAATTAATAAGCAGGTACTTTGTAGTATTGGGTTGTAACTAAACTAAATCTATTTTACAAGTGTAAAAGCAGCATTTAAGCGTTTAAATAATACTTAAATCGCACTTTTAAAAATTACACTTTGGATGGAATATTGGCTAAAATAACCGTTAAGAACTTCCAGAATTTAGCAGTAGACTTTATTCCACATCGCTCATCAGGACTATGCGCTCCTTTTATGGTTGGACCAAAACTTATCATGTCAAGTCCTGGCACGCGCTCACCTAAGAGGCCGCATTCTAAACCAGCGTGTATAGCCATTACTTTAGGTTCTTCATTATTAAATAACTCTTTGTATTTGGCTACTAGAATATCTAGTATAGCTGATGTAGGATTTGGCGCCCATCCAGGGTAAGAACCACCTTGATCAATAGTACAGCCCATTAATCGAAATGGTGCAGCAACGGTATAAGCAACATCGTATTTTCCACTCTCTAGTGAACTTCGTTGTAAACTTTGCGTAATGAAGCTTCCGTCTTTAATGATTACTCGGGCGAAGGAAGAAGATGTTTCTACTAGTCCAGGAATAGCTCTACTGTACCTAAATACACCGTTATGAACTCCATATATAGTAGTAGTTACCTTTTTCGTATCTTCTAGACTCATGGCTTTATTGGCTTGAGTCGTCGCTTCTATTTGTATATTAAGATTTGAATCTTGAATGGTAAATTCTGCCTTTATATCGTTTGCTCGTGTGTTAAATTCATCCAAATAGGCAGGATTTACAGCGATAGTCGCAAAACTTTCACGCGGTATTGCATTTCTAAGACTTCCGCCATTTACGCTCACTATCTGCAGATTAAATACTTCACAGTCATACATAAGACGATTCATTATTTTGTTGGCGTTACCCAATTCTTCGTTTATCTGAACACCTGAGTGACCGCCATTTAAACCATTCACAATAATGTTATAGGTTTGAGAATCGTTTACTATTTCTGTTTCGGTATAATCATAACGTGTATTGGTGTCTATCCCTCCTGCACAGCCGATACTAAATTCATCATCATCCTCGGTATCCAAATTTAATAATATGGTACCTTTTAAGATACCCATTTCCAGCTGCATTGCGCCAGTCATTCCCGTTTCTTCATCAATAGTAAAAAGGGCTTCTATGGATGGGTGGGGTATATCGGTGGATTGTAATACAGCCATTATCGCTGCAACGCCCATTCCATTGTCAGATCCAAGAGTTGTGCCTTTAGCCCGCACCCAATCGCCGTCCACATACATTTCAATACCTTGTGTATCAAAGTCAAAATCAGTGTCTGCATTTTTTTGATGAACCATGTCTAAGTGACTTTGAAGAATAACGGTCTGCTTACCTTCCATTCCTGCAGTAGCAGGCTTTTTGATAATCACATTACCACATGCATCGGTGTAGGTTTCTAAACCCAGTAAAGCACCGAATTCTTGCATAAATTTTATAATGCGTTCTTCTTTCTTACTTGGTCTAGGTACTTCGTTTAGGTCTGCGAAATTATTCCAAACAGATTTTGGTTCAAGGTCTCTTACATTCATTGTGCCGCGAATTTAAGATATCCAAAGGGTAGGCAAGGAAACATTTGATTTTTTTTTACAAATTTGTATTCTATATATATACACTCAGCGTGATATGTAGCGGAAGGTAACTAGAAACTAAGGCTCTTTAAATTCGGTAAACATTATTTATAACAAGAGCAAAAAAAAAGTACAAACCTAAGGCTTGTACTTTTTTTTCGTGTACCGCTAGTAAACGATAAAGAATTAACTTGTTTTAATCGGTAGATAAGGGCTTTGAATCCATTTCACTAGGCTACTGATAATTCCATAAAAGAAGCTATATATAGCTAGATTAACGAACATTTTAGCTAGGATTACAAGAACACCTACATACTCCCACAATAAAGCCACGAAGCCATTTGGAGACCATGCTGCTCCTGCAGCCATAGTCGGATCCCAATTTGCCCAATCGTTAGCTAAGATATTACTTACAAAGCCAAGCCCCATAGTATTAGCTAAAACCGCAACAGCAGCCATAGGCAGGCTAGTAAAGTATGCAATATTATCAATCCAATCCATCATAAAACCACCAGAAACATTAATAGAGGTGGCCCATGATAAAGTCATGCAAAGAGCTCCGAAAAATGCAGATAATGCAGCGATTTTTCCTACTAGCTTAATGTTTGCTAAAGCAAGATCTCTAAAAATAAAGCTAACAATACCGCTTTTAGAATCAGCTAAACCATCGCCTGTAGCTCTAACCATCTGAGCGATAGGAAATGCAGCATAAGCCCAAATAAGCATGGCAAGAACATTTCCAATAACGCCAAGCCCTTCGCCCATTCCTCCACTCCAAATGGGAGAGAGAATTGCTAATAGAGAGGTTAATAGCACAAGAAGTGCAGATACGTTGTAAGCCATACCTGTCCATTTTGCAACATTGTTTTCTGAATCATCAACCATTGAATTAAAATTATTCATTGGGAGTTTTGAATTAATCATGCTCGGAAAGTCGAGTACTTGGTTTAAAATTTTGTTCATACAGTTTTTAGTTTAAGTTTTAATTAGTTTTATTTTTCCCTACTCTTAAGGATTTTCGGGGCTTTCCTCGTTTTTTACCTGGAAACGACTCCAACTTATTATGTCAATTTTAAGTAAAAAAAACAAAATACCAAAACATTTTTTGTTTTTTTAAATTCAAAATTTGGTAAAACAATAAAATATAGTATTTTCAAAATAGATTATATATGTTGATGTGCTTGATAGTAAGTTAGTTATTAAGATGGATGCCTTACAGTAAAGCGCCAGAGTTATACTAAATTAAGTTGCTCGCCTCTTTCTAGTACCGCATACTTTACCTCATGTGTAGCGTTAGGTTTGTTTCCGATTGCATTTTTGCCTTTTAAAGGTCCTACTGGATGAGCAATGAGTTTTTTAGACGATAAAGGTTGGATAAGCGCTATCACGTTCACCATGTTTAGCTCATTGTTTAACCATTCTTCTTGCATTTCTTCATTTTGGATAAGAGGCATTCTAGGTTCGTTGAGTTTAGCGTTGTTATGGCTTTTAGCCATAAGTGTGTTGCCAGTAGTGGTTACACCACTAAAAGTTTTGAGAATTTCTCCTTCATTATCCTGCCATTCTGACCATAAACCCGCAACTGCAAAAATGTCTTTCTCTTTAGTTGAATAAAATAAGGAAATGAGCTCCCGGACTTATGATGGTGCTCATAAAAGCCTTCTATAAAAACGATACATCGTTTGGTTGCTGCAGATTCTTTGAACGCTGGCTTCTCTAAAATAGTTTCACCCCGAGCATTTAGTGTTTTATCCCAAATAGCTTGTTTATCATTACTCCAAGTGGGAACAAGACCCCAAGTTGCTATAATCGGCTCCGTAGGTGAGTCGCTCATGTAAATGATATTTTAGGATGATCAAAACCTGAAGTAGGATAAAGGTTTATTTCTGAATCGCTAAAAATACTAAGTTTCTTATTTATTTCTGAGACCAAATCTTTATGGCCGTCCGTCAACGCTCGTTGTAATTGCTTTTCAAGGGAAGTTTTTATGTCGTAGCACATATGGTATCACAAATGTATAGGTTTACTTTTGCTTCGTGTTTGTAAGTGGATTTACGTTTATTCGAAATGCTATAAAATTAGACTATCCTGTTAAGGAGGCTATCTTATCAATTTTACCTGTAGTGGATGAAATGGTTGTTGCTGTTGGTGAAAGTGATGACGATACGCGATTATTAATAGAAAGTTTAGGTTCGAAAATAAGAATAATAGATACTATTTGGGATGACGGCTTAAGAGAAGGGGGTAAGGTACTTGCTGTGGAAACAGACAAGGCATTACGTGCAGTAAATCCCAAAGCAGATTGGTGTTTTTACATACAAGGTGACGAGTGTATTCATGAAAAGTACTATGAAGAGCTCAGGACCAAAATGGCTTTCTTTAAGGATAATGACAAGGTAGACGGCTTATTATTTAAATATGCACACTTTTATGGAAGCTATGATTTTTTAGGAGATTCTAAAAAGTGGTATAGAAACGAAATACGAATTATTAAAAACGA
>DGBH01000111.1 GCA_002384205.1 Bacteroidetes bacterium UBA4009 | reverse complement strand
GAATGAGTTCGTGTCCTCACGAACCCCTTCAAGCAATGCAGTGGCACAAACTTCTTCTTCACTCAACGACTCACTAAAAAATTTTCTGGTGTTATGAATGAGTTCGTGAGGACACGAACCTATGCAGGTGCGAATAGCAAGGTCAAAAATACGTAACTTGGTTTCAAGGTAATCTAAGCGGAGCCCTGTACGAAGCTAAAATATAGACAAGTATCGAGCAGAAATTTGTTTGCTATAACTGTTTTAAATTTGAGTTTGACTTTTGAGCTTGCGTTTGATTAGATCAACTCTTCTTCTTCAAAATAATTTATTATGTGATGTCTTAAGTACATTTCTTGTTCCAATAAATCTTGATTTGGCAACTTTTCTTTGAGTTCCCATACTGGCCATTCTTTTTCGTCCACACCTTTTAGCTCGTAGTGTCCGGAGGTACTTAAAACTCTACATGTGGCTATGTGCATGAGTTGCACCTTTTCTTCTTTTTTAAATTCGATTTGAGGTTTGCCAAGTTCTCTAAGTCCTATTACATATAATATGGCACTTAAATCAGGCGTTTTATCAAATTTTTTTTCAAATAGCTCTCTGATTTTAAACCATTTTTCTTTTACTGTTTCTTCTTTTATGTTGTTCATATTGCTCTTAAATCGTCACTTTCATTCAGGAATATATCTGCTTACGTAAGCATATTCGTCGTCAAACATAATTCAATACAAGGAGTTTTCATTTTTCTTTTGACTTTGTGTTTGATATTGCTTTGCTTTGTCCTTATGCTAACACTCATACAAAGATTACTCATGCAGGCCAAAAACCGAGGAGTTTTCTTAAAAGTGAACATTGAACAAGGAGAGGCTATTCAGAGAAAGACACTGAATAAGCTCCTGGTAAAAGCACAAGATACCAAATTTGGAGTAAAACATAATTTTAAGGAACTGATAGATTCGCCTAGCGTATTGTCAGATTATACGGAGAGTGCTACAATGGGAGACTATCTTAACATGCTACCCTGGTGGACTCGAGCTCGTATGGGGGAGGAAAATGTAACTTGGCCAGATCCTATTGTAAATTATGCGGTAAGTTCTGGAACTTCTGATGGAAGCAGTAAGTATATTCCTGTAAGTCATGATATGTTAAAACATATTCGTCGCGCTAGTTTGCGACAAGTGTTGAGCATTATACAAACAGACGTACCTAAAGATCATATAGCTAAACAATGGCTTATGATAGGCGGCAGTACCGAACTGGAGTATAACGGAATGTATTATTCAGGTGATTTAAGTGGAATTACAACCGGATCTGTGCCTATTTTATTTCAGCGATTATCTAAACCAGGAATTCATATTCGAAAAGAAAAAAATTGGACAGAAAAAATCGAGAAGATTACTCTAGAAGCAAAAGACTGGGATGTGGGAATGGTAGCTGGCGTTCCGGCTTGGATAAAGCTGTTGATGGAGAGTATAATTGATAAGTATAATCTTGATAACATACACGATATCTGGCCACATTTTGAAGCGTATATACACGGCGGGGTAGCCCTTACGCCTTACAAAAAAGCACTGGATGGACTAATGGGAAGACCCATAAAATACTTTGAAACCTACTTGGCGTCCGAAGGATTTATTGCTTATCAAACTAGATTAGACAATGAAGGCGGAATGCGCCTCTTAATGCGTAATGGCATATACTATGAGTTTGTACCCTTCGATCGCTATAATTTTTCAGAAAGTGGTGAATTATTGCCAGAGGCAAAGGCCATTACTCTTTCGCAAGTGAATGATAAGGATGAGTATGCACTTATTATCTCGACATGCAGCGGTACTTGGCGTTATATGATTGGTGACACAATTCGATTTACTAACCTTGATAGATGCGAGATTATGATTACAGGCAGAACCAAACACTTTTTGTCCTTGTGTGGCGAGCATTTATCGGTAGATAACATGAATAAAGCTATTGAACTGGTTGCCAATGAATACGATGTAAGTTTTGAAGAGTTTACGGTATGTGGTATTCCGTATGAAGGATTTTTTGCCCATGAATGGTTTATCTCCTGTGATGATGATCGTCTGATAGGCAAAGAGAACGAGATACGCGACAAACTAGACATGACGATCAAAGTACTTAACGATGATTATAGAGTAGAGCGTTCAGCAGCTCTTACCGGCGTAATGGTTAATTTACTTCCTACTCAAAAGTTTTATGATTGGATGGCTGCTAATGGTAAAGTGGGGTCTCAAACTAAATTCCCACGAGTATTAAAGAAGGAACTCTTAGAAAGTTGGAAAAGCTTCTTGAGCTCCAGTAATTAGCAAAGGACGCCTAAGCAAACTCATAGTTGCCAAATGTCTCGCTTACCTCATCGAGAATAGCAAGAATTTCTTTAGGATCCATAGTAGTAACAAGTCTAGTTCTGTAGTCTTTAAAATGCGCTATTCCTCTAAAATAGTTGGTATAGTGTCGTCGCATTTCCACAATCCCTAAAACATCACCCTTCCATTTCATTCCAAATTTGAAATGACGCTTACATACGTCTACCCGATCAGCAATAGTAGGTGGAGCAAGATGCTCTCCTGTTGCTAAATAGTGCTTGATCTCATTAAAAATCCACGGATATCCGATAGCTGCACGACCTATCATGATGCCGTCAACCTTATAGCGCTCTTTGTAAAGTTTAGCTTTTTCGGGACTATCTATATCGCCATTACCAAAAATAGGTATGTGTACTCTAGGATTTTCTTTAATCTTACCGATAAGTGTCCAATCTGCCTCACCTTTATACATTTGCTTGCGGGTACGACCGTGTATACTTAGACCCTTTATGCCTACATCTTGTAATCGCTCGGCTACTTCTTCTATATACTTGGTATCATCATCCCATCCTAAACGCGTTTTTACCGTAACAGGCAAAGATGTGCTTTTTACTATTTCGGCGGTCATAGCTACCATTTTTGGGATGTCTTGCAAAATACC
>DGBH01000067.1:623-3401 GCA_002384205.1 Bacteroidetes bacterium UBA4009 | reverse complement strand
AACCCAGCAAGCAATAACTTAACGGTTGTGGGCTCAGAGAACTGGAACAACTATGAGGTATTTAACCTATTAGGATCTAAAGTTGCTGAAGGAACGCTTTACAACAATAACCTAAGTGTATCTAGCCTTTCTACAGGCACTTACATCCTTAGACTGCATAATGCAGATAAAGATGGAGTAGCTAGATTTGTTGTAAGCAAATAGTAGCAAACTAGTTTTTTAGAAAATATAGGTGGCTTCCTCATTTGGGGAAGCCACTTTTTTTGTTAGAAGTATGTCTCACATGTGTTGACATAAAACCACATTAAAAAGATTAAGAGATTCAAAAATGTACTCTTAATTTTTACTTTTGTAATGTGAAAAAAGTAATAGTCGTAGGTAACAGCAAAGACCTTCTACTTCATAAAAACGGTGCAGAAATTGATGCCTTCGAGCGTATTGTTCGCATAAATTCATTTTCAACAGAAGGCTTCACAGAATTTGTAGGTTCACGTATTGACATTGCCAGCGTTTCGTTATTTCCCGACACAGTTAATAATGCCCTTATCCATTCGAAATCACTTATAAGACAAGCAAAGGAAGTTTGGAGTCCTAGTTGGAAGGGTAAGTTTCAAAGAAGCGAGATAGATAACTTCTTAAGTAGTCTTGATATTCCTGAATCACGATTGCATTATGCCGATGATTTCAACTGTGTTAATCAGCTTAAGGAACTTTTTAGTGAAGTAAATGAAAGATCGAATAAACGACTAATGGCATTAGGCCACAAATCGCAAACATATTATCCGACAACGGGTTTGCTCACTCTCTTTATGACAGAATCTGTTTTTAGTAATTCCCTTCTTTATTTAACGGGCTTTGGACAAGACGCTGTCAACAAAGAGACTGAAGAACGCTTTGATACGAGTGGAGCTCTAATGTGGAATGGGCATGATATTCCAACGGAAAGAGTCATTTTAAAAGAGAAAGTTAAATCAGGAAAGTGGATCTTGCTTTAATCCGATTAATACTTTACAATCTTTTGTCGATTCAATTCTCCACTTCTTGTTGAAACGAATTGAATATAATAAACACCCGGTTTTAAATCACTTACGTCAATCGCATCTGTAACTTTTTGTGATACTCTTATTACTTTGCCACTTATATCTGCCACAGAAAACAAGTTGAAATCTGAAGAGATTTGCTTTGAAACGGCAACCATATTTTGGCAAGGATTTGGATATATATGGTAATTTTTAAAAGGTTCAATTTTCTTGGTATTTGCAGATGTTAGTTCATTTATAGAGATATCTGAGAATAGAATATCTTCATCTTTAAGGCTCATTGAGTCAAGCAAACTGCGATAGATGCCCCACTTTGGTCTTAGAAAATCAGCATCGGTTTTCCACATTTTTAAGGAAGTACTGGAATACTCTAGGAGCTTAACACTATCACTCATTCTTTTTAATTCTATCGAATAGGTTGCCTTGCCCTTTTCCTGAAAAAGAATGGTTTCGGTAGCTTGTATCCATTCTCCCCTAAAATCTTCAAGCGGCACTTGTATAATGGTACTTTGACTTAGTTCTTCAGCATATCGTAATTCTAACTGGTCAGGGTTGGATTCTCTTGCCGTAAGCGTAATTAGTGGCATAGACTCGTCGGGTCCGCCGACCGCTTTTATTTGGTGTAAATGAGTGAAACTAAGAGAAGGTTTAAAGTCCGAACTCAGCTTAAATCGCCACGAATATTCCACTTTCTCATTTAGCGTAGCTTTAAGATTTTCTGGTGACTTGTCATAGGTTTTTATCTCCGTTCGCTGTCTGTCAAAATTTATACATCTATCATTATCCAAATGTACATGTGCCTTGAATCTAAAAACATGCTTGTCTAGATCTGCATCATAGACTTGATCGATATGTTTCACAGTAGTGTGTACGCAATCTGGAGTCTCTATCACATCATATCCAGGAGCAAGTATCGCATTTATTAGCTTATACGTTGTGTCACTTCCATTGGCATTCAAAACAATTTGGGCTTGAGAAAAACATCGTGCCATCAGTACTAGTAGAAGACTAACAATCAATTTTTTATACTTCATAACTTATACTTACAAAAATAACCTTGAAATGGGTCAGTGTGGTTATAAAACTCTGAATATTCTGTCGGTCTTTAATCTTTTTTATCAAGATAAAAAGCAGATTTCTACAAGGCATACTGAAAGAAAGTGATTTCAAATGTCTCCTGGCGTGATGGAATCAACAGGGAGGGCCGGTTTTAAAGGCAAATGAGCTCGTTTCTGCCATCCTATTGCACAACTTGACGTTGTGCCTTTCGAACCTAACAAGCACGCTCTCTAATGTCCGTCAAATGCATATTCATAGATCTTGCTGCTTCTATTGAATCTCTGTTTTTGATAGCATCCAATATTGCCGAATGCTCATTAATACGTTGTGTATTCTTACTAGTATCGCATACTTCTAATTGCTTATATTGCTGTAATAGATCGGGTGTTATTATCAGCATTAAGGAAGTTAAAACACTGTTTTTACTAGCCTCAGCTATTTTGATATGAAACATAAAATCTTCATCAATAGCAGCATCATTTGTATTTCGTTTACGGATGTAGGCGTTTAGTGCCTTCTCTATATTCTTTATATCTTCATCCGTACGACGGAGAGCAGCCTTTGCTGCAGCCTCTGTCTCCAGTATCACCCGCGTTTCTACAAGGGATTTAAAGTCTTTCTGCTCTAGTTTTAATACATCGGTAATCAGTCCTTCTAAAGCTACAATTCCCAGTCCATT
>DGBH01000067.1:0-505 GCA_002384205.1 Bacteroidetes bacterium UBA4009 | reverse complement strand
GTATTCCATAAAACTCTAACTTCCTCAAAGCTTCTCTCACTTGACTACGGCTAACTCCTAAATGATCTGCAAGTTTTCTTTCGGGAGGTAGCTTATCGCCTGGTTTTAGAATTCCATCAGAAATTAGTGACCTTAGCTGTCCAATTATTCTTTCTACAGTATTTTCTATAATAATTGGTTTTAGTTGGTCAAGCATTGGGTTCATTATTCAGTAATTTTAGTTCAAATGTATTGATTGAGAATCCTTATGCATTGCAAACCCAAAAAATTTTTAATAAATATGACTCAATACATCATCTTCAATTCTAAATTTTGCTGTACTTCTATGACTCCAGAGTTGGTAATGGTATTGCCAGATTCGTGGTTGTTTTTTGCTCCCCAAAGTACCGATACCCGTTTTACAGCGTTGTTATTAAAAGTGTTTCCAGCTATTTCTACATTGATGATTCCTCTATGATTGAGCAAAATTCCGTTTTCTTCATTAGCACCACAATTAATAAAAGTA
>DGBH01000051.1:60389-66384 GCA_002384205.1 Bacteroidetes bacterium UBA4009 | reverse complement strand
ATACCAAAACAGCTCGTTGAGTGTAGGGAGTCTCACTACTTTATTCAGACTAAACCCGATGTGCCGGGACTCTGAAGCCTTAAACTTACCGCTCAAACCTCCGGTGTAGTATATTTTTTGGGCATTGTTCAATACTTGCTGATGAGCAGATAGCGATATTTTCTTAAGTTGTTTAGAGAATTCACTTGCCAGTCGTAACCTATTCCATTGCGCATTATTCGTGATTACCGCCGAAGTATAATAGGCATTTTCATTTCCGAGCACCAGTTTCAACACCGTTTTGTCACCCCATTTTTTAATACCTGAAGCCGTAGTATTGATATTTATAACATCGCTAAGGTATGATTCCTTTCGTTTATCGTCATGGTAGTTAATCTGCTCTTTCCATAGTTGATTATGCACGATTACCTCCCATTTTTTGGCTAGATTCTGCCTAAAACCATTGGTCATCATTAGATTTAAATCTTCTTGACGACTAAAGTTAACTTCTCCAATGCGCGGCGGCATAGCCCTGTCAGATGCCTGAAGATAAATAGTATTCTCCCAACTACCTTTTTGGTTAAGATGGAGCGATACCGACTGCATCAAACTTATTTTTTTATAGTCTGTATTCGCTTGAAAACTATCTATACCATAATGATTTAAGTTAACTCTGTTGGGAGACTCCGCAGCCAAAGCCGAAACACGGTATTCCCATTGTTTGGTATGATTGGCATATAGTGCAGATAAAATTTTGTTTTGTTGACTACTAACTTCCGCGGTAACTTTTATTTGGGGTAAGGAAGAATTGGTTTTGAGTGACAGTGCACTCCCCATATTTTGTGCACCATTTTGATCGTAATCACTGGCACCGATGGATACTTGATCAAAGTGAATAGCATCAATCAAACTCAAATCCATAATACCGTTCATGCTACTTTGCATATTTGCTCCATTGATAACCAGCGGACTTTGCATGCTACCTAATCCTTTGTAAGACAATGTATTAAGGCCAGAAGAACCATTACTTCTTATGTAAATACCGGCATTTCGTTGCAGCATTTGACCCATATTTTGACTGGGGTTTGATTTGGAGATTTGTGCAAAAAGGAGAGCGCTCGTATATTCGGGAGATATCCGCAATGCCAGCGTGCTAATACTTACCGAGTCTAATTGCTCAGTTTTTAGACTATCTAAAGCTACCTGAGCAATGCAGAGCATGCTCGAAACTATGAACGATATGACAGCTAGAGCTGTGCGCATTTTTTGATTTTTTAACCGTTACAAAATCAAAAACAATGGAATACATATAAAAGTCAGTCTACAAACTGCTGGCTCTTACTGCTTTTTTTCCCGAAAGCTATTGAGTTTTAATGCATCTAGTAGGTCTTCTGACTTAGTTCCTAAATTGGCTTCCTTCCCATTCGTTTAAGTGAACAGTGGTTTTTAGATTTACCAATCTTTTAAGCGGAACATTACAGCTGCGGGTACAGTGGAGGAATTACGCCTCGCTTCCCTTGACTAAGTGCAATGCAATGATAGCGTAAAAATATTAACTCCATAGGAATTCTTTAAATAATGACAATTTTCATTAGCTTAAAAACTATTTTAATTTAGTCTAAATAAATATGTTAACGGAACGTATAAAAACTGAAACTGAACAAAACCATTAGGACATAGAAGCTGCGGGATATAGTAGGCAGATAATGAGTGGCACACTTACTCTAGATGAGTATAAAAAGCTTATTATGAGTAATTTGGTGCTCAATAAAACATTTGAAAAGCAATGGTCTTCCCTACCATTTAACCTACCTGCTGAGCTTATGCTAGAGCAACGCAGAAAAACAGATTCTCTAGTTAAAGATGCCACATTACTAGGAATTAAGGTTCCTAATGAAAGTGAAATCCTATTCCCTATTGAAAATTACGAGGCATTTATGGGAGTACTTTACGTATTTGAAGGGAGTACGCTAGGCGGTGCTATAATACATAAGCAGCTGAAGCAAAATCCTAATTTAAGTGCATTGGAGGAATTTCATTTTTACTCATGCTATGGTGAGAAACTAGGAATCATGTGGAAGATATTTTTGGACCACCTTACACTGATAGAAGATGCCTCTAAAGTAGACGAAGCAATATCCTCTGCCAAAACAACTTTTGACATCACTAAGGATGCTTTCACACGTATGAGTCAAGCAGCATTTTAAGTTTCACTCTTGAAATAGGTACAACTGCAATATATTTGCCCCCAATGGCAACAACACAAGATTTATCAAGAGGAATGTTTTTACGCTACAATGGTCAATTATGCCAAGTAGTAGATTACCAACACACTATGCCTGGCAAGGGTGGAGCTTTTTATCAGGTAAAAATGAAAAATGCAATTACTGGGAAATCGATAGAAAACAGATACAGAAGCGGTGAAACAATCGATGACGTGCGTGTAGATTTAATTGAAATGCAGTACCTATACAAAGAAGGAACTAACATGGTACTTATGAATATGGAATCATTCGAGCAAGTTACTATTCCGGAATCTATGATGGGAGATCAAATGAAATTTCTAAAAGAAGAAATGATATTAGGCGTATATTTTGATGAAGGAAATCCTATTATGGCTGATGCTCCAAATCATGTTGTATTAGAAATAACCTACTCAGAACCTGGCTTAAAAGGGGATACCGCAAACAACCCACTAAAACCAGCAACTTTGGAAACTGGCGCAATAGTAAGTGTTCCGTTATTTGTAAATACCGGGGAAAAAATAAAAGTAGATACACGTACCGGTGAATATGTAGAAAGAGCGAGATAATTGACACACAATACTTAAAAAAAGGCTGACATCAAAAATGTCAGCCTTTTTTTTATGCAATTAGTTGGCAGACTATATCATTTGCAAGACAAGATATATAAGTAGCACTAATAATGCTAAACCCACTAAGCTTATTAGCAATCCTCCCAGTTTAGAAAGAAGCGCTAAAATGAGTAATACCAACAAAACAACTACTATGATGTAGAGTACATTTTCTACATCACTGCTTTTACTCATTTGTTGAGCATCTATTTTTTGGGCAAACTGATCGTTCATCTTTTTCAACTGTTTTGCAGGCTTATGGCTGCGCAATGCTTTAGGCAAAGCAGCTTTACGTGTTGTTGGCACTATCTTTATATCATCTGCGTTTTGGGCCAAAAACATCAATTTATTCACGTCAGTCTGTAGCAGATTATTCATTAATACCTTTTCGGAAAAATCCTGGACGTTGATTTCTACTGAATTCATGTTGTTTACGGCTACTTTTTGTGTTTTTGAATTATCCTCTTGATATTTTATGCGTATATCCTTCACAGGAGAATGCACAATATGTTTCACTTTAGTGCTTCTTGTTAAGGAACCATACCTTGCTTTAGAACAAGAACTTAATGTCAAAATGCTGACAGCGAGTAGGCTTAATAGTGAAATACTTAATTTCATGTACGTTTTTTTTAGGTATTTCAAAAGTACTAAATGTTTGCTCATGGCACACCAAGCAAGGTCAAATTGGTCTCATGTTACTTTTAAAAAAAAGAACTTCAAATTTAAAAACTTGGAGCTCTACGTTACATTCTCTTCCATTAATTCGCTTACTTTGCAAAAGCAAAATTAAGATGCAAGTATATTTAGATAACGCTGCTACCACTCCTATGGATGCAGAAGTCATAGAGAAAATGACTCAAGTAATGCACGATTGTTATGGCAACGCTTCTGCTATACATTCTCAAGGCAGAAAAGCGCGAGCGGTATTAGAAATGGCACGCAAGGACATAGCCAAATTACTTAACTGCGCTAGCAATGAATTAATATTTATGGGAAGTGGTACTGAAGCAGACAATATGGCTTTGCGATGTGCCGTAAATGACCTAGATGTAAAACACATCATAACCAGTGAGATAGAACACAAAGCAGTAATAGACACCGCTAAGGAATTAAAAAACAAAGGAACAATAGAGCTTCACTTTGTAAAGTTAGATCTATATGGACGCGCAGATTTGGACGACTTACAAAATCTTGCATCTCTTTACCCAAACAGCTTAATCTCGCTCATGCATGCCAACAATGAGCTAGGAACATTGAATGACGTGGCTGCAATTAGCAAAATAGCGAGAGCTAACCATTGCTATTTTCATACAGATACGGTGCAGACCGTTGGTCATTATCCTATTGATTTACAAGTACTAGACATTGACTTTCTCGCTTGTTCTGCCCATAAATTTCATGGGCCAAAAGGAGTCGGATTTTTATACAAGAATAAATCATTAAGAATACGTCCAATCGTAACCGGAGGAGGACAAGAGAGCTCTATGCGCGCTGGAACAGAGAATACTACGGGAATCGCAGGACTAGCCAAAGCGCTTGAAGTTGCTTACAGGAATATTGACGTTAAGATAGAAACCGTGTACCGCCTCAAAGCGTATTTCATAGACGAACTTTTAACTCAAATACCTGGTGTGTGTTTCAATGGTGACACGAGTCAAGATGGAGGATTATATACCGTTCTAAATGTATCCTTGCCTCCTACGGATAATGCCTCAACCTTACTTTTTCAATTAGATATGAATGGTATCTGTGCTAGCGGGGGTTCTGCTTGTAATAGTGGAGCTGTAAACGAAAGTCACGTATTAAATGGAATTAAGCATCCCGCAGAAAGATCTGCTGTACGATTTTCCTTCAGTAAATTTACGACCAAAGAAGAGATCGATTTCACAATCTCTACCTTAAAAGAATTACTCTAGTAGTTATGATACTCTAGTTACCAATACTTTTGAATTTAATTCAGAGCTTCGCAGCATGATAAAAGTAAAACAGATAATCCTTACCGCCTTTATGGCAATTACGCTTGCTGCGTGTGGTCAGTCTAGTAACGTTAAAACATTAAAACAAGACGAGCTAAACGCTATGGCGACGGAAAAAAACGTAGTTGTTATAGATGTGCGAACTCCAAGTGAAATTCAAGAAGGTTTCATTCCACAAGCAACCGCTTTTGTTGATTATACATCAGCATCCTTTCAAACTGAAGTTCAAAAATTAGATACCTCAAAAACCTATGTGATTTATTGTAGAAGCGGTGGCAGAAGTGCAAAAGCTGCATCTTTTATGGATAGTCATGGTTTCTCCAAAGTATACAACCTGGAAGGTGGTATAAATAACTACAGCGGAACGTTAAAACAGTAGTAATTTATATTGAAGTTTTCTGCTCTTACACCTAGTCTCAAAGGCATTTTCCTAGCAATAAGTATAGCACTGGCAGCAATACTTATTGCTAATTGGTCTGGTGTAAATAGTATTCTGATTTCACTCATTATTGGTGTAATAGTAGGGAACACGCTATCGCTTTCAGATACTTTTGATCCTGGTATAAAAGTAGTAAGTGGCTTATTTTTAGAAATAGCCATTGTACTTATGGCCTTTGGCATTGACTACGGTAGTTTTTTAAAGCTAGGCTGGCAAACTATTCTCATTATTATTATCACCATTGTTATCGTGCTTTGGGCTACGCTATTTTTAAGTAAAAAGATGTCATGCCCGAGCAGCGCTGGACTATTGGTGGGTTTTGGCACAGCTATTTGTGGATCTGCAGCCATTGCAGCGTTAGCGCCAAGTGTTAGCCGAGATAAAAGTGACATGGGAATCGCAATGGCAGTGGTCAATTTATATGGCTTGTTGGGTATGATTATTATTCCTTTTTTAACTACAGATTGGCTTACCGATGCACAAAACAGTCTTTTGTTGGGCGCTAGCCTTCATTCGGTAGGAAATGTAGCAGGAGCAGGATTTGCTATAAGTGAGTCTATTGGCGAAATGGCCGTAACCATCAAACTGGGAAGGGTAGCGATGCTCACTCCTGCCCTACTGATTTTTGGATATTTTACGTCTACTACGAATGATTCTGGGATAAAAACAAAACTTCGTCTACCTTGGTATTTAGTCACTTTTATCGCAGTTTCTATGCTTGGATCTTTTATCCATTTTTCTCCTGAT
>DGBH01000051.1:52228-60384 GCA_002384205.1 Bacteroidetes bacterium UBA4009 | reverse complement strand
TTGGTTTTCGGTGCGATTCTTTTTGGAGCTCAATTATTGGTTATCTTATTTCTTATTTGGGTCTTTAACATTTAGGTTGTCACTCTTCCCTGGTTACACATTCACAAAGCTAGTGTTTAGATAAATTTTGCGATACTTGTAGGATGAAATACCTCCTTGCATTGTCGTTATTCATCAGTTGCACTAATCCAGTACAAAATCCTACTAAATCTGACCTAGTTAAAAGTCTTAACTCGCTTATGAATAAGTGGCATAAGGACGCTGCAGAGGCAAATCTTGATGGCTATATTCGATTTATGGACAGTACGTGCCGCTACATTGGTACTGATGCTACGGAAAACTGGGAACGTGACGAATTTGCCTCATTTTGCAAACCTTATTTCGACAAAAAAACAACATGGGATTTTAAAACAGTGCATCGCACTATTCAGCTTAACGCAAAAAATAATACCGCGTGGTTTGATGAGATTCTCGCTACTCACATGGGCACTTGCCGAGGTTCTGGTGCCTTAGAAAATAGTAATGGCGAATGGAAGTTAATGCAATACGTTTTATCGGTGGCTATTCCTAACGAAAGCATGAATGCTGTAAAAGATGCCAAACACCATGCAGATTCAGTTTATATCTCGAGACACTAAACCTTAAAATAAGCAATCAGAGACTTAGAAAAGTGACTATTACGCCTAATCACAAAGGCGTTCATAGCCTAGAGCCGTAAATTCCTGATAATTATACAGTTTTAACTAAATAATTATCATTTTGTTATGAAAAAACTCGCTGTATAAAGTCAGTAAAGATACCTTTGCCCCGGATGAAAGTCAAAAACCTACGATGGGGACCAAGCGGGCCTAGATCATTACCCAAAGGACATAATTCTTGGTTGTCATATTGGACTACAAATTACGGTAGAACCGTTACTGTTTGCAAAAATAAAGATTGCGATAACCCTTCTAGCGTTGGAGGTCACGTTCTACCTCCTGATGGTAAACGCAGCAACAATTGGTACATTATACCTTTATGTGACGAATGTAATTCAGAGCAAAACAGACACGAATTTGAGGTAGAGCCTAGACATTTGGTGATTATTAGTAGCCAACTATCTTAACTCCTACCATTCGGATTATAGTGATAATTTAAAGTATAAGCACTTTATCTTCGCACTTCTGAAAGACCTTCTGCTCATAACGCCTCCTTTTACACAGCTCAACACACCTTATCCGGCTACTGCGTATCTTAAAGGGTTTCTAAATACGAAAGGGATATCTGCCTTTCAAATGGATTTAGGTATTGAAGTTATTTTAGCCTTATTTTCCGAAAAAGGACTACAAGACGTTTTTGATTTTGCTGCATTGCAACAAAGCATAGAAAGTGAAAATGCAAAACGCATCTTCGCTTTACAAGGGAAGTATATCCATACCATTGATTCGGTAATTTCCTTTTTACAAGGACACAACCCTACATTAGCCCGTCAAATTTGCACCGAAAATTACTTGCCCGAAGCGAGTCGATTTACAGAAAATGACTACATGGAATGGGCCTTTGGAAATATGGGAATGGCAGACAAAGCCAAACACCTTGCCACCCTATACATAGAAGATTTAACTGATTTTATACAAGAATGTGTAGACGCTAATTTTGGGGTAAGTAAATACGCAGAACAACTGGGCAAAAGCGCTAATTCATTTGACGAACTGCACGAAGAACTCAGCTATAAGCTTTCGTATATTGATAAGATTTCACGCTCTATCTTGGCACAGCGAGTGGCAGAACACCAACCCAAATTAATATGCATCTCCGCTCCTTTTCCGGGCAATCTATTTAGTGCTTTTCGCTGTGCACAGTATCTTAAAGAAGCTTACCCAAGCATAAAAATAGCGTTGGGTGGAGGATTTGCTAATACCGAATTACGAAGCATAAACGAGCCTAAGGTTTTTGATTATTTTGATTTCATTACGCTTGATGATGGCGAATTACCCATAGAACTGCTGCACTCCTTTGTAACATCTAAAAGTGAGACTAAAGACTTTCTTTTCAAACGCACTTTTTTGAGAGAAAGCGGCGAAGTACTTTACAATAACTTTTCGCTGCGTAAAGATTACAAGCAAGCAGAACTGGGCACACCCGACTACTCTGACTTACTGCTTACGCACTACATTAGCGTAATAGAAGTTGCTAATCCGATGCATAGCTTATGGAGTGATGGCCGCTGGAACAAGCTCACCATGGCTCACGGATGCTATTGGGGTAAGTGCACTTTTTGCGATATTTCATTAGACTACATTGGTCATTATGAACCTATCGCTGCCTCTATTTTGGTAGACCGAATGGAAGCGATACTAGCGCAAACCAATGAACGTGGTTTCCATTTTGTAGATGAAGCAGCTCCGCCGGCACTTATGCGTGAAGTAGCGTTGGAAATTCTGAAAAGAAACCTAGATGTAACCTGGTGGACTAATATCCGCTTTGAAAAAAACTTTACAAGAGACCTTTGTATACTGCTCAAAGCCAGTGGTTGTATAGCTGTTTCTGGGGGGTTAGAAGTGGCATCCAATAGACTGCTTAAACTTATAGACAAAGGCGTTACGGTAGAGCAAGTAGCGCAAGTAACCCGCCATTTTACAGAAACAGGTATAATGGTGCACGCTTACTTGATGTATGGTTACCCCACACAAACGGTTCAAGAAACAATTGACAGTCTGGAGATGGTAAGACAGCTTTTTGAAGCTGAAGTAATTCAATCAGGATTTTGGCATCAGTTTGCGCTTACCGCGCATAGCCCAGTGGGCTTAAATCCTGATGCATATGGAATTACACCTCATTTAGAAAAAATAAGCTTTGCCAACAACGATGTGCAATTTACCGACAGTACCGGTATAGATCACAGCGCGTTTAGCTTCGGACTTAAAAAGTCGCTTTACAATTACATGCATGGCATTTGTTTTGACACGCCCCTGCACGAATGGTTTGATGCTGAAGAGTTTGAATTTGATTTACACGCAACTACTATCCCTGCTGATTTTATAATAAAGAGCCTTACCTCAGAAGAAGAAAAAATTCCTCGCTTAACCGATAAATTAGTTTGGATAGGTAACGCACCTATTCTTAATGAGTTAGATGACTATATAACCCTCACTTTTCACCACAACAAAAGCAGTGAAACGTTAGAAATGGATACGGATCTGGGTTTGTGGCTTATGAATTGGATTACTAAACTACAAGATCATTCTGTGGGCATAACCACTTTTAAAGCATTTAAAGAATCGTTTGAAGAGGATTTTGAAGAAATAGAAAACCTTTGGTTTAGCGAAGAAATCTATACCATAAGAGAAATGGGATTACTCATTTTGTAGTAATACGGCTAGCATCTTACACTACCTTGTTATTTCTTAAAGTTACGAACGAGTCCTATACCAACTCCTGCTATAAAATGAGGATTAGCCATCAGTGATTGTTTGTGAAAGTTGGTTTCTTCATGCTGATTATACAATTTTAGGTTAAACTCGGAACTGCTAAATCCAACGCCTATACCTGCGGTTGCTTTTATGTCCCAGGCGGTATTTAGAATACTATGGACAAGTTTTATATTGGGTATTACCTGTAAAAAATGCTGTTGAATACGGATGTCTAATGCATTATCTTTAAAACGATAAACAGTCCATAAAGTAGATAGTCCCATACTTACACGAAGTGGCTTGTTCTGCTTAATAGTATAATAATAATCCAATTGAGCACCTGTAGTTTTTTCATTGCCGTTGAGCCAAAATCCACGAATACCAATTCCAAACGTACTGTTTTTAAACGTTTCCGTTCTCTTGAGAGTGCCCAAGTAGTTATAAGGCTGTCTATACTTGTTTTCAAAACTTCCAGGATTTGATATATCGTAATGCGCAATAGATACGGGGACAAAATCATAGCTTAATTCTAAGCCAGAACCAGTCTGACCAAAAGTCATCCATGTACTAAAAAGCGCGGAAAAGAATATAGTATATCTCATTTCTTTTTTAATTTAAAGTGCGCTTGTTCAATAATACCATTAGATATAGATCCTAAGGAGCCTTGGCTAAGATCATCCCCAATAACCCAATACCCTTCAAGAGTTTTATTATCAAAGTCAATTTTAAAAATAGGACTACCATTATTAAACGAATTTCCTTCGGGCGAAGAATAGTGGGTTGTGCCATGGTCTATAGATAAAGGTAAATGACTGGAACCATAAAATACACTATCATAGATGAATCTATTTTGCTTAAGATAATATACACCTTGCAATTTAAAAATCCGCAATTCTCGTGTATACTGAAATGCAGATATTGAACCCCATCCTACTGCAGAATCCCCTCGTATATACATTCCATGTACCTGATCGTCGCTATTTGCCTCGTTGGACAAGTAAGATCTTTTAATTACAGAAACCTCTGCTATATAATTCCCTTCTAATCCGATTGAAATTTCAGATTTGGTACAGGCAGAGAGCGCCATACTAAAAATTACCAGCATTGTTAGGTTTCTCATCTAACAAATATAGAAAATACTTTTTACAACAACTCCCACTCAAAAGTAGGATGACCAGATTGACCTGCGGTGTTGTAGAAATTCACAAAACGTAGTTTAAATCGGTATCCAGCATTACTCATCACCAGGTACGTTCTATTATCAACAATTTCATAAGCATTTTTGGGTCTATTAAAATTTTTCCAATCCCACCCAATAACGTCTTTCTTCTCCATCAGTCTGATCACATCAAACTTATCTTGCTTTACATCTGCAAATGCCTCATTCACCGCATACGCTAGGGTACGACTTTGAATGGTACCGTATATTAAATAATCTTCTGTGATATTATCTACAGTAACCAAGTCTGTGTACTTCCCAAAAGCTAAGTCATACTCCAACTCGGTAGGTAGGTCTAATGTCTTTTTTTCTCTGAGGTTATAGTAAAACGATGTACTGCTTATTTCCTCAACTAACTCAAAATCTGACCCTAATGCATTATACCAAATCTTCATTCCATTTGGCGTTCTTTCAAATTTAACACTCGTGAGACCCATAGTATTGCCGGCATTATCAATGCCATAATCGACAACATAAATCTGATTTTCGGCAAGTTCCCATTGACTTAAGTCAAGGTCATTGTCATAGGTTAAAAATCTAAATTGTAGGCCAACGGTATCTTCCAGTTTAGCCCAAGACTCGGTAAACAACGCGACGCGCATACTGCGGAAATAATTGAGACGAATAACATCTTCATCTATATAAAAATCCCAATCCAACGGACTAGCCTCTGCTATTACTTCTGCCTTATCCAACGAATAAAAGGCAACCGTATTTTTATACGGTCCCGCATCAAGCGACACCGATTCATTTAACCGTATAATCGGTTCTATTGCGTCTTCTTTTGGAAAACATGCTGCGATAAACAGCAGCGATAAAAAACTAATCTTTTTTAAATAGCTCATAACGTACATTGATAAAATAGGTTCTGCCCGGACTTACGGAAATAAAGGTAGTGCTTGGTGTATGGGCACCTACTTCGGTGGTATTTGCATTGATATTGATAACACCAAGTATATTTCTAGCTCCGAGCGTTAATCTTAGTTTCTTATTCATAAACGACTTATTTAAAGTGAAATCAAGCATAGAATAGGCGTCTTGTTGTTGTACATTAATATTGGCACTATCTGTATTGCTGAACACCCTAGAGATTCGACCAAAATAATTATAAAAAAGGTTCACCGATAGATTTTGTTTTTTCCAGGTATAGGTTGGGTTAACAACCACCTGCGGAGAAAAGAAGAATTCCTTTTTACTTCCATCTACACCATTGTACACACCCGTGTAATTAAACGAGCCATTAAGTCCAAAATCTTTGTACAAAATCTTCTGACTGAGGTCACCTCCTACCGATTGATAGGTACCTATATTTCCATATTTAGCCTGTATCGGACCTGTTACAATAAGTTCTATTTTATTGGCAATGTTATTGTAAAAACCATCTACTGTAGTACTAAAATGCGCATTGCCTTTTTTAAGGTACTTGGTGTAAGACCCAGTGAACGAATGAGAGGTTTCTGAATTTAACGTGCTATCTCCAAAAACTTCGTGTCGGCTATCATTAAAATCTAAGTATAACTCTTTGAGCGAAGGAGCTCTAAATCCTTTCCCATACGAGAACTTGATTACCTGCGCGTTTTTCAAATCAAGCTTGGTTTGCAATGAATAAAGCAACGGTGATTGAAATGCAGAGTTGTACGCATAGCGTAAACCTCCACGTGCCAAGAAATTCTTGGATATTTGTTTCTCTGCACTGGCAAATAAAGCCGCATCAAGCTGCTCTTGCTGATTGTTTTTTATTCTGTTACCAGTACCTATTTCATAGTTACCATCAAATCCCAAGAGGGTTTCTATACCAAGTGTTCTAGCTTTATTAAGACCATAAATTGTTCTAAAAACAGAAGCATTAAAGGTTTGTGTGTCTTGTTCTTCATAACCTTGTATCAATTCCTGTTCAAGTGTCACGAGGCTTTTGTAATATTTATTCTTAACTCTTTTAAAATTATTATTCCCGAGAATCATTTGAATAGAAGAGCCATGATCCCCTCCTATTATATTTTGGTAGCTCAAGCTATTGTCAAAGCGTTTATTGGTATACCATTGATCGATAGCCATTTCCTTGTATGGTAGCAGTGGCGCTCCTCTGTCTAGCAGTTTAGAATGAAATAATTCACTACGAACATTGATGATAGCATTTTTATGCGTGTAGCTATACTGCATTCTTCCCGTATATTGCTCTTTGGGTAACCAGTCAAATGTTCGGTCTGTGTTGTTAGCACTCCATCCCGTAAACATAGTCCTGCCTCCGCTTAAGGTGATAAAATTATTTTTAAACGATTTGGAAGCCGTAGCCGTTAGGGCGTATTGTCCATCGGTTTCGTGATTCGCATTTAGATTAAATCGGGGCTTTGAATTCGTATTATTCGTAACAATATTAATTGTTCCGGCCAGTGCATTACTTCCGTATATAACCGACATAGGACCTTTTATAATCTCTATTTGCTTGACATTTTCGAGGTTAAATTGCTCCAAGTCCAATTGATTAAACAAGCGACCGATTACCGGTACGCCGTCAATCAGTAGTTTTACGTTATCGCCACCTATCCCCATCATAGTAAGCCCAGAAGAGCCAATGGCATTATCTCTACTCAGTCGTATGTTATTTTCAAAAGTAAGTGCGTCTCGTAAGTCTATCGCGCCTAGTTCTTCTATGCGTTTAGCGTTTATTTTTGAAATATTAAGTACTGTTTTGCTTAAGTCTTTGTTGGAGTGAATATCAGTTACGATTACCTCTTTGAGTTTAGCCGTATCTTCAGCACCCGTTATATTACTAGTTTGTCCCCACGAAAGCGCAGGGACAAACAGTAAAAATAGTATTATAAATAGTTGCTTATTCAAAGATTACTCTTTGGGTATTGCTCGTAGTTAAAGTACTTAACTGTAAGAAATAAATTCCTTTTGCGAAGTCAGACGTAGTAATCGTTTTAGCCGTAAATGCACTCAGATTATCTGTTAGAATTGTTGCACCTTGGGCATTCATTAGTGTTGCTTTAAGTGATTCGCTCTCGTTGTTTCTAATCGTCAATGCATTACTTGCTGGATTAGGATAAACCTGCGTTTTCAACTGAACCATATTTTTGGTGCTCGCAGATTCTCTGATCAATTTAGTATTGAAACTAAAATTAGCAGTACCAACGGTAAAGTCTGTAAACCACAGTTTCCAAACAGCACCATTTGCTGTTCTTATAAAATAGGTTCTATCAGGAACCATGATATAACTGGTAGATGCCATATCAAATGTTTTCCAATCCCATCCTATTTCGGTAATATCAGAATTCCATGCTAATGAGGTAGTATCATCACTATCGGTAGCAATACCATCACGTTGAGCAACTTTGCATCCAACATTCACTTTAACACCAGCTACGGGTTGGTATCTACTGTTAGGTCCAGCCTGTACAAACGTAATATATTTGGTGAACAACATATCCCAATCTTTCTTATTTGGATTTGTAGAAATAGGTGCCGAAGCATCATTTACCGTAATCAAGTGAAAGTTTTTGTCCTTGAAGGCCATTTTATTGAAGGTATAAGTCATTTCAGAC
>DGBH01000051.1:33831-52124 GCA_002384205.1 Bacteroidetes bacterium UBA4009 | reverse complement strand
GGCACCATAACTTTCCAAAGTTCACCTAAGGTGTTTTTCAGAATAAAAATACGATTACCTACAATGTCATGTGAAGTACTATTGTACACACCCCATCCGTAATCAGGATGATTGGTACCTTGATTAGCAAATGCGCCCGAAGCCCAGGTAGTTTCTGAATTGTAAATTTTTGTCCATTTCATACCTGCAGTATCCAGCGTGCTCCATTTACTTGTATCTGCTCCAAAAAGATAAAGTTCAGTTCCTCCGTTTTCGTTAATAATGATACTTGCACCTTGTGGATCTGTGGTTAAACCTATATCCCATGTGCTTCTGGCAACTGCCGTTTTACTTTGTGTTTCAAAATCATAATACACATCGTTTACACCTCCTGCCGTTGCTACCACATCTTCTGTCTGAGCATATGTAGTTACACTTAGCAAAAGAAAAATACTTAAAATTATTTTATTCATCTATGTTTTATTTTATAGTGCAAATGTGAGCCACTCAATGATTACAAAATAACCTGTTAAGAAATAAAAATGCCCCAAAACGAAAATAACACCTAAACTTAAATATTATTTTAATCGCTTAATATCAGCTAATTACATTATTTACTTAAAAAGTAACTACTTTTGCATTTCAATAAATAACCAAAAAAAAGTCATGAAACAGTCCATAGAACTTAAAATACTGAATGTTAGCGATACACCTGTTGCTTATTCCTTCACAAGTGGTTCTATTTGTCTTTTTATTACGGACTCCATAGGAGTTGAAATGCCAATGGGCCAGCGAAGTGTTCCGCTTCCTGAGCATTCGGTTTATTTATTTTATGATCAAAATAGAAGTTTTGATTTAGCCTTTACTGCCACTCAAAAAACGCCCTTATTTATTATTCGATTATCTATAGACACGCTGCATAGCGTTATATCTCACGGTACAGATGAGCTTAATTTTTCGCAAGCGGCTATTTTTGAAAAAGAACAATATCATCATTTTCAGCCAGCAAGCACTACGATAAAACGCTGCATACACGAAATGGCTGAAAATCCGAATAACATGCTACTCAAAGAAGCAAAGAAATTTGCTATTCTAGACGACTACTTCAATACCTCCAGTAGAAAGACAGCCTATCAATGTCCGTTTTTAAATCAAAAGGAAAATGTAACTAAGGTAAGAGATGCCAAAGAATTCTTAATAAAAGACCTTAATAATGCCCCAACTATTAAAGAACTTGCTAAAGAAGTAGCGCTTAATGAGCATAATTTAAAAACAGGTTTCAAGGAGATTTATGGAAAAACAATACACAGCTTTCTAAAAGACTATAAAATGAGTAAGGCAAGGGAACTTATCTTAAAACGTGAGTTTCAAATAGCCGAAATAGCAGACCAGCTAGGTTACACCAATGTAAGTCACTTTATAGAAGCATTTAAAAATAAATATGGAGTGACACCTAAGAAGTTTGAGATGAGCCTATCTCAATGATGAATAACACCAGATCAGAACCAAAAGTAAATTAGAGATTGATATCAACTGCACCTATTGTTGCACTTTGAATCATAATACAGTATTATAATCTATGTCATTTGACTCCTTAGGGATATCTCCCACACTAGTATCTGCATTAGCAGCACAGAATATCACGGTGCCCACTCCTATCCAGGATCAAGCTATACCTGCAATCTTAGCTAAAAAAGATGTACTTGGTATTGCTCAAACAGGTTCTGGTAAAACCGCAAGTTATGTCTTACCTATACTGATGGACTTGGAAGGAAAGAATACCGGGGGTGGAAGAGAAATAAATGCCTTAGTACTTGTGCCAACACGAGAGCTTGCTTTACAAGTAGATGAGGTTTTTACTAGTTTGGGTGCATCTCTTCGCTATCATGTAAAATCGAAAGCGGTATATGGTGGGGTATCCATCAATCCGCAAATGATGTCTATGCACAATATAAATGTGCTAGTGGCAACACCAGGTAGATTACTAGAATTATACCGATCAAAATCCGTAAAGTTTAATAATATAGATACGCTGGTCATAGATGAAGCAGACAAAATGCTTAATCTTGGATTTAAGGAGGAGCTTGACCGAATTTTATCGCTTCTCCCCAAGCTAAAACAACATCTACTGTTCTCTGCAACGCTCAGTCCTGATGTGCAAAACATAGAACGATTGCACCTTCAAAATCCTGTAGTTATTAATATAGCTCCTGTTGTCCACGACATGGAGCTAATAAGTCAAATTGCTTATTTAGTTACCGATGAGCGCAAAGGGCCACTCCTTCGCTATTTAATAAAAACCGAAGAAATGAAGCAGGTACTTATTTTTACTTCATCCATTTATCAAGCAGACTTAGTAGCAGATAAACTAAGAAATAACGGTATAAATGCACGAGCTATACACGGCAAAAAAAGTCAAGGTAGCAGAAATGAATCAATGATTACCTTTAAAAACGGCAGTTTAACAGCACTGGTAGCCACTGATTTATTAGCAAGAGGCATTGATATTGAATTTTTACCTTTTGTAATAAACTATGACTTGCCGCGAGGTCCTAAAGATTTCATACATCGAATCGGTCGAACAGGAAGAGCAGAAAATACAGGTAAAGCAATTTCATTTATCACCAATGAAGACGAACATCATTTCGGTGTAATTCAAAAGAAAATGAAAAAGCAAGTCGAAATACTTGAATCCGATGGATTCAAACTTCACGGCTTTTGATGGAGTGCATTTAGTATCTATTTCCGTTTAACAAACCCGTAAATTTAACTTATACCCAAATTCTTAATTCGTATAAAGCATAACGTTTGTTTGCTTTTTATTTGCAGCTCTTTTAAACAATATTAAAGTAAATGGAAAAAGTAGAATGCCTAATAATAGGCTCGGGACCGGCAGGGTATACCGCAGCTATATATGCTGCTCGTGCTGACATGAAACCAGTGGTTTATGAAGGACTTCAGCCTGGTGGTCAACTTACTATCACGACGGATGTAGAAAACTATCCAGGTTATCCAGATGGTATTATGGGTCCTGAGATGATGGAAAATTTCAAGAAACAAGCCGTACGTTTAGGAACAGATGTGCGTTTCGGCATGATAACCAGCGTTGTTTTTGACAGAAATGGAGGCAATCATATCGTTACTGTGGATGGTAAGACAGAAATAGAGTGTGAAACAGTAATAATATCTACTGGCGCTAGTGCTAAATGGCTTGGAATACCTAGTGAACAAAGATTAAACGGAAGTGGTGTAAGTGCATGCGCGGTATGTGATGGTTTCTTTTACAGAGGAGAAGATGTAGCCATTATAGGCGCAGGTGATACTGCTGCCGAAGAAGCAAGCTACCTTTCTAAAATCTGTAAAAAGGTATATATGATCGTTCGTAAAGAAGAGATGCGTGCATCAAAAGCTATGCAACATCGTGTGAATAGTTTGGCCAATATTGAAATTCTTTACAACACAGAAACAGACGAAATTCTTGGCGACATGACAGTTGAAGCTGTTCGCGTATTAAATAACATAACCGGCGAAAAAAGAGAAATTCCTGTAAAAGGATTTTTTGTTGCTATTGGACATAAACCGAATACCGATATTTTTAAAGAATATTTAAAAATGGATGATTCTGGTTATATTATAACATATCCTGATAGCGCAAAAACAGACATCCCAGGTGTGTTTGTTTGTGGTGATGCACAAGATAAAATTTATCGTCAAGCAGTTACAGCCGCGGGAAGTGGATGTATGGCAGCGTTAGATGCAGAGCGATATTTAAGTGCCCGAGGCATGAGCGAAGAAGTATAATACTATTTAAACTAAACCAAAAAAAAGGAAGAAGCAACTAGTATTGCTCCTTCCTTTTTTTAATTAGAGAGTACCATGTATCATACAGCAGCTTGCAAGGATAGTGAACACTAAAAACTACACATAAATTACAGCCTAATCGACTCATTATAAGGTATCAAGAGATATACTGCCCAAGCGCGACCAAATGACCTGTTGAGAACTCAACATACCATTTTGTATTTAGACATTAGTTTTGTAAAATAAAAAAAACAACAGTCGGTATTTCTAAAATACGTTGAGATTCACTTAACAACACCGATTTAAAAAGAAACAAACATATCTTCATGAAAAATTTGAGTAAACACATTATAATGGTTATTTCATTAGTAATTATACTAATAGCAACCAGTTTTGTGAACAGACAAAACGAGAAAAAGAGATTAGGACGAGAATTAGCCGTAGCTGAATTAAAAAAACCTGAAATCAAGGTTCAATCAAAATCAGTTTTAGAAGTAGCTGATTCTATATGTAAAGAAGCAGGAGTACCTTTTGAACTAGTAAAACAAATAGGTCAAAATGAAAGCGGTTGGAGATACATCAAAAACAGCAATGGCGGAACAGATCATGGAGACTTGCAAGTTATAGATGTTACATATTGGCATTATTATAAAAAACTAGAATTATCAGGTGGTAAAACACGTCGAAACTATCTTAAAGTAGCTATTTACTATCTTAAAGACTTACACAACAAATATAACAACTGGGAAAAAGCCAGATTTGCTTATGGACGTGGTAGTTGGAGAGATTCCACTACATGGACACCACTTGAAAAAAAGTTTATGAGCAAAATAGATTTTAGCCGTTTTGACGCCAAACCTAAATCAATTAAATAGATTGGAAGAATTGCACTTCCTAAAAGAAGTACTAACAAATAATTACAACTCTACCTCTAGCTGATTTTGGAGAATATAGGCTAGATCTTCACGCTTACGTATCAAATGCGCTTTTTTCTTATAGATCATAACCTCTGCAGGACGTGGTCTTGAGTTGTAATTACTACTCATACTAAATCCATAGGCTCCCGCATTATGAATAGCTAATATATCGCCAACACGTACTTCATTTAAGCGTCTATCAAAGCCAAATGTATCAGACTCACAGATATAACCAACTATGGAATATATGCGATCTGTACCTGTAGGATTTGATATATTCACAATATGGTGATATGCTCCGTACATCATTGGACGCAGCAAGTGATTTTGACCTGAATTTACTCCAGCAAAGACCGTAGAAGTAGTTTGCTTAACCACATTCACATCTACCAGTAAAAATCCTGCATTACTTACTAAGAACTTCCCAGGCTCAAACCAAAGTTGTAAATCTCTACCGTAACTTTTGCAAAACTCCTTAAAACTAGCTACAATCTCTGCTCCTATTTTTTCTACATCGGCCGTTACGTCACCTTCGCGATACTTCACTTTAAAACCACTTCCGAAATCCATGAATTCTAACTCAGGAAATGAATTAGCAGCTTCATAAAGTAATTTAGCCCCACGTAAAAACACATCTGCATCCAGAATATCGCTACCTGTGTGCATATGCAAGCCATTTACTTTAATTCCGTAATTTTCTACAATACGCTTAATATGAGGAACCTGATATATGCTTATACCAAACTTAGAATCAATATGACCCACTGAGATATGACTATTACCCCCCGCCATAATATGCGGATTAAGCCGAATACAGCAAGGCACTTTACCACCGTACTCGCATCCAAAGCGTTCTAAAGTACTTAACTCATCTATATTAATAATAAGTCCTAATTCAACGGCTTGTCTTATTTCATCAAAACCAATACAGTTTGGCGTAAACAAGATCTCATTCGGTTCATAACCTGCCTGTATCCCTGTTCTTGCTTCTTCTAGAGAAACGGTATCAAGACCGGCTCCTTCTTTTTTAAGTAGTTTAAGGATACTAATATTGGTGAGCGCCTTACATGCGTACTTTAAATGTACATCTACCCCTGTAAAGGCATTTTTAAGTTGGTGATAATTAGCTACTATTTGGTCTGCGTCATACACATACAGTGGACTCCCAAATTCTTTTGCCACGCTTAATAAATCTACGCCTCCGAGAGTGTAGCCTTTTGATGTTAATTCCATTCTTATATTCTGATTCCTATTTTAGCTCACTTGTATTCTTAGTACGATTCCGCCTAAGCTATATACAACATATATTTTTCATTATTGTTTACCTTATTTACGTGCACTATCCTTTAATAATAATTCGAAAATGTACATAAATCTGATCATTACACACGGTTAGACCGTTCATCTTAATTTCCAAAATACTTTATCTACTAAAAGGGGTGCAAGAATATAATACTAAATGGATAAAAACTAGAACGGAAAACCAATACCAAAATTAATTGCTGTATTGTTACTTATCCATTTGGCTGATGCAAAATCTTGAATGACCCATCTATTACCCTCTAGTTTTGAAGGATCGTGTAAGGCAATTCCCCAGTCTGTTCTGAAGACAATATAATTAAAATCGAACCGCAAGCCAAAACCCGTATTCATAGCAATCTCCTTATAAAATCTATTCCACTTTAATTCAGCATTGGGGAAGCTTGCATCTTTCCTAAAGTTCCATATGTTTCCGGCATCTACAAATAATGCACCATCCAAGAATTTATCTACGATGTCAAATCGATACTCAATACTGCCTTGTAAGGCAAATTCTCCCGTTTTTTCGATTGTGATATCACTGCTAGAATCACTGTAACTCCCAGGACCAATGGTTCTAGCTCTCCAAGCTCGTAAACTATTGCCTCCCCCCACAAAAAAACGACGTTCAAATGGTAAAAACAAAGTGTTACCGTAAGGCAGTCCCGCTCCTATATAACCTCGGTAGGCTAGAGAATTATTCTCATTTATAATATTGGTTAAAATAATATTAAAATCAGATCGAGCATACTGAGCATATTTAACATTAAATATTTCTTTATTAGCACTATAGTCACCTTTTATCTGATTAAAATATAGCGAAGCTAGATTTCCAGCTAACTCTACTGGATTTGACCTGATTTGCAAAAAATAATTAGGATTCTTGTCCCTATTACTCCAATACAATGAGGTAAGAGGACCTGCAACTATATTATTAGTTAAAAGCTGTTCTGTATAATAACGTGTACTAGGATCTAAGGATAGTAAGAAATCTGCATCTACACTGGACTGATTTATACTTAGCCTAAACGGTGTTATACCAAAGGATGTACGTCCTTTGGTAAATGCATATGTAAACGTTAATGGTATTACTTTTCTAGTAAAATTCTTGTTCTGATCAAAGATTATTGAGGTGTTAATCTTGGTGCTTTTTTTAATTAATACTTCGCTAAATTGTTTACGCTCAAAGTATATTAAAGAAGGAATAACTAATTCAGCATTTAGACTTTGTCTAAAACTGGTAAAAGAGCCCTGATTATCTATTTTTATTTGTGATTCTAGTGCTGTATATGAGGTAAGATTAAAGGATTCTGCTCCGCCAAAAACATTTCGATTTATAAGTGACAAGTTATTAGCAATACCTATACTATTATTATTTGTTTCTAGTCCTAAATTCTGTTGCGTATATATAGCTTGTGGCTCTATTACAAAATCATGTTTTTTTGTAGTTTTCAGAAGAATTACAACGTCAAGCCTAGTTAAACTATCTTCTAAAGAGGGATTAAACCGAATGGTAACAAAGCTAAAAAGCCCCATAGACAATAAGTTGGAATATGTTTTTTGAACTAAATCCGCATTATAAAAGTCTGAAGGTCTAAAAATGATATTCTTTGCTAAAACACTAGGCTTTATTTTATAATCTCCTTCTAAAAATTCTAATCGATCGTAAATAAGTGTGTCCGTAAATATCGAGTCCCCTATTAAAACCGTTACGCTGTTTATAGTTTGCTGATAATGTGGATTAAAATTCTTATTATTTCTAATATTAACCACTACATCAGCGCTCTGCTTTGTTTGATTGGTATCAATTTGAAAATCAACAAATGAATTATTGAAGTAAAAATAGCCGTTATTCCTAAGTAGTTCTGTAATACGGCTTCTTTCGTCTTCTATTTTATCAAAGTCTATGCGTTGCTCTTTTTTTAATTTTGGATCATTTGTTACTTGTTTTAGTAAATCTGAAATCTCTTTAGACGCCGAATTATAAACTAAACTACTAATTACGGTGTACTTCTTTAGTTCTACGTCATATGTTACAATTGCTCGTTTCTTAAAAATCTTACGTGGTGTTATACGATAGTTGACGGTATTATTCAAAAATCCTTTGCTAAAATAATAGTCAGAAAGCTTAGTGGACGAAAGATTCATTTTATTGGTATCAATGAGTACAGGTGCTTCTCCTACATTTTCAGCAAGTTTACGTAGCCAAGGTTGTTTCTTACGAATACCTAAACCTTTATTACCGTATTGATAAGCCCAAAGATGAAACTTCACAAATCCAAGCAATTTTCGATTGGGTTTTTGCTTTAGACTTGATCGTTCATCCATTAAGTTAACTCCTTGATCATCTATCCGCTCTATCTTGTTTTTAACCAATAGATACTCCCCTTCAGGCACTACACGTGTAATATTACACGCTGAAATGCTGAGTAACGTTAAAAGTATGAGACAATATTTTAGTTTTGTATTCAAATTAAGAAGTCAAATTGCCAAGCAAAGCTAAATTAAAACTGTACCAACAACTAAACAGCAAAAAATTTCGACAAAAATATGGTCTATTTGTCGTAGAAGGGTTAAAATCTGTTAACGAATTAACCCAAAGCAATTGGCCTGTGGAGACTATACTATGCACTCCTGCTTTTTTGGAGCGTTATGGTGAACAGATTGACTTCACATTTGACCTAATAAGTAGTGAAGAATTTGCTGCCACATCACACCTCATCAATCCCCAAGAAATACTTGCAATTGCCAAGTTTCATGACACCAATCTACCTACTTCTCCCTGGCAAATAGCCTTAGACGGGATAAATGACCCAGGTAATTTAGGCACTATTATCCGAATTGCAGATTGGTACGGCATAAATACGATTTACTGCAGTGAGAATACCGTTGAATTTTATAACAGTAAGGTTATTCAAAGTACTATGGGTTCATTTTTAAGGGTCAAAGTAATAGAAGGGAATCTCGGTGAACTTTTAGCAGGAAAAGATGTGTATGCCACCTTGCTTGACGGGAAAAATATACGAACCATGGATAAGCCAACTGAAGGCGTTTTACTCATCGGTAACGAAGCCAACGGAATAGACGCCGCCACCTTAGAAGCCGTTAGACACACGGGCATAACGATACCTGGTATTGGCCACACAGAAAGTCTAAATGCTGCCATGGCTACGGCCATTTGTTGTGAGCGATTGGTCGGAGAATAATTTTGGTTTCACTGGGGTAGCTTTAATTTCATCTAGATAGTAAGTGGCAAATTCTCCTGCTTCTTCACGCCGCTAGAATCATACGATAGTTTAAATCCCTCTCTTTTCGCAATGGATAGTACAACGCATTGCTTACCCTCTAATTGGACCCTGTCATTTTTAAACTTCTAGTCAATTTGCATTACGACATGTAAAAAAGGACAAAAAAAAGGTCTAGCTAATGCTAGACCTTTGATTTTAACAGTCGGGGTGGCAGGATTCGAACCTACGACCTCCTGCTCCCAAAGCAGGCGCGATACCGGGCTACGCTACACCCCGAGGCGTATGATGAGCTGTCTATGAATTGGGATTAGACAACCCAAGCACTTGTTTTGATTTACACACAAACAAAGTGATGTGGTCCCACCAGGACTCGAACCTGGAACCTACGGTTTAGAAAACCGTTGCTCTATCCGGTTGAGCTATGGAACCATTAACAATTGGTATTCAAAGAACATATCTTATACCTTTTTTCCTATGCGGTGGGTCCGGGATTCGAACCCGGGGTACCCTTGAGAGGTACGGCAGTTTAGCAAACTACTGGTTTAAGCCACTCACCCAACCCACCCTTTTAAAGGAGTGCAAAAATAACCGTATTTTTATATTGAGAAATCTTTTTTTTGTAAATTTTCTGAATTATTAAATCCATTAAAAACATGTCATTTTTTTACGGGTTTAAGTACTTTTTAAAAAATTATATTTAACCTTGAGGCCTAATGGCAGCTAAACAAAATAACGGTTACATCTTTCGGAATATGAAGGTGTATAGCTCTACAGAATGGCTAGCGGACAATAAAAAAAAGTATCGCTCTGTTTTTGATAAAAATGAAAGCACTTATGTATACACCGAATTTTCCTTTTTTAACTTAAACTTCAAAAAGAAAGATTGGGATATCAAAATGAATCTAATTTGCCGAAATGCTAGTAAAGTCGAAATATGCAGACTGGTATGTGATAGAGCGATCTCCCAAAATAGCAACCTAGTTTTTATCAGAGAAGGCTGGGGAACTTTTAATACAGGAGCATATTGGGATGCTGGAACCTATACTTGGTCTGCAGAAATTGATGGAGATATTATTGCCGAAAAAAACTTTTATATTCAAGATATAGGCATTGTGACACCTAAAAACAATCCTTATTTCGATATTAAATCAATTTATTTCTATGAGGGTCCCTTTGACAACGTTAAAGAGCTAAATAGAAGCTACTTTGAGCAATTCAGTGAACAAGAATCTCGCTACATCTATGCTGAAATAACGATGGTAAACAAAACCAAGAAAGTTAATTTTTGGAGTTGTGAAATGATCTTTAATTTTTTTACCGAAACCAACTTACTTAAAGGAACCATGACCAAACTAATGTTTGTTTATGAGCAAGACGAGGAGTTTACACTTACTGTAGGTTGGGGAGCAGATAAGCCAGGATGTTGGCTTACTGGAAAATACTACCTAGATATCATGTTTATGGACACATTGGTTCAGCGAAAACCTTTCCAGATAGGACAAGATTTCGTGGAATATGTGGTAGAACATGACAACGTTTCGGAAAAACTAATTAAAGTTAAATCCATAGGGAACTCAAAAACAACGATTGAAAACACCCTAAGTGAATTAGACGATCTTATAGGACTAGATAGTGTAAAAGATAGAATAAAAGAATATGCAAACTACTTAGACTTCATATCTCTTCGACAGGATAAAGGGCTAGCCGAGGAAGATAAAATTAATTTACATTGTGTTTTTAAAGGCAATCCTGGTACAGGAAAAACAACCATAGCACGCAAATTAGGTAAGATTTATAAACAGCTTGGCTTACTAAGCAAAGGTCACGTACATGAAGTAGATCGAGCAGACCTTGTGGCAGAATTTATAGGGCAAACGGCACCCAAAACAAAAGCTGCGATTAAAAAAGCAGAAGGCGGAATATTGTTTATAGACGAAGCATACTCCTTAGCTCGAAAAGATGACGACAGCAAAGATTTTGGCAAAGAGGCTGTAGAAATATTGCTTAAAGAATTATCTGATGGAAAAGATATAGCCATAATTGTAGCAGGCTATCCGGATGAAATGGACATATTCTTAGAATCGAATCCCGGTTTAAAATCTCGGTTCAGGATGATTTATGATTTCCCAGACTATGCACCACAAGAACTAATGAAAATTGCAGAAATACATTCCGTTAAAAAAGGAATCGTATTCTCCAAAGAAGCCAAGGACCTCTTTTATAAAAAAACCGTAGAAGCGTATCGAAACCGAGATCAGTTTTTTGGAAATGCGCGTCTCATGGTTTCTCTTATTGAAGAATCTAAATTAAATTTAGGTATTCGAGTTATGGGTACAGACCATCCAGCTGATTTATCTATTGAAGATTTATCTACAGTTCAGCTTGAAGATATTGAAAAACTAAGCTTAAGTCCTAAATCCGTAATTCCAGACATTCCAATTGATGAAGAGTTACTTGCTATTTCTTTGAAAAAACTAGACGGTCTTATTGGCATATCTTCGGTAAAAAAAGAAATAAATAGCCTTGTTAAATTAGTAAGATACTACAAGGAAACAGGCCAAGATGTACAGAATAATTTCAGTTTGCATTCTGTGTTCACAGGCAATCCCGGTACCGGTAAAACAACCGTAGCGCGCATCTTAGCTCAAATATATAAGGCGCTTGGTATACTAGAAAAAGGTAATCTAGTAGAATGTGATAGACAATCCTTAATAGGTGGCTATATAGGTCAAACGGCAATTAAAACAGGTGATATTATAGATAAAGCCATGGGGGGCGTTCTTTTTATCGATGAAGCGTATTCGCTAACAGAAGGCGGTAATTCAGATTACGGCAAAGAAGCAATTGAGATAATTCTCAAGCGTATGGAAGATTTTAGAGGAAAGTTTATCGTAATAGCCGCTGGATACACAGATAATATGACGCGTTTCATAGAATCTAATCCTGGATTAAAATCTCGATTTGACAAGGTATTTGAGTTTGAAGACTTTGACGGTGAGCTACTCTTGGATATCGCACTTAATCAATTGAGTGACGCCGGATTTACGATATCTGACACCGTTAAGAAAAGCCTAGCATCCCTAATTAACCGAATGTATGAATCTAAAGATCAATACTTTGGAAATGGGCGTAGTATCCGAAAAATTGTAGAAGCGGCTATTCGTACTCAACATCTGAGGATGAGTGAACTAGCTCCCGTTAAGCGTACAGCTAAATCTATAAAAAGTTTAACGATAGACGACATAACTAATATTACCTTTGAAGACAAATCAAAACCGGATGTTATCCCTACATTAGGTTTTAGATTAAGTAACTAACCAAAAACTATTTTTTTGAATGTTTAACATAGAAAGTATTCCCTTAATCACACTTTGCTTTAGCATTTCATGTCTCTTAGTCCTTTTATTTTACTACTTCTATTTTTTTACCCAACTAAAAATAACTGTAGAGCCAAAATCCGAACATAGACCAATATCCGTAATCATTGCAGCTCGAAACGAAAAAAAGAATCTAGAACAATATTTGGAGTTATTGCTCAACCAAGATTACCCCGAGTATGAGATAGTCCTTATAAACGACGGAAGTCACGACGGGACTAAGGCCTACTTGAAAGAGCTTGATGAAAAATACCCTAAACTAAAAATTGTTACGCTAGAACTAGATGAACGGTTTAAAAAAGGTAAAAAATTTGCATTAACCATGGGCATAAAAGCATCTCAGTACGAACATTTACTATTTACAGATGCAGACTGCTGGCCTACTTCCAAGAATTGGATCTCTAAAATGAGTCTGTCATTTCAAGATAAAGATATTGTTCTTGGTGTTGCGCCTTTAAAGGTACAAAAAAGCATTCTTGGCTCTGTGATCAAATATGAAACATTTCACACGGCACTTCAATACATAACCTACGCTAATAGAGGATTTGCCTATATGGGTGTCGGACGAAATTTGGCATATACCAAAACCTTGTTTTTTGAAAACAAAGGATTTGCAAGTCATCAACACCTATTGTCTGGTGATGACGATTTATTTGTACAAGAAAATGTGACCCCTCACAATTTAGCTATTTGCCTTGATCAAGAGTCATTTATGTACTCTAAAGCACCCATAAATTTTAGTTCTTGGCTCACCCAAAAGAAACGTCATTTTAGCACCAATAAGGCCTATAAAGGAACGTTTATTCGGTTGCTTGGATTATATAGTTTTGCTCAAATCGGGCTTTATGCCAGTCTTATAACATGCTTCATTATTGCACCAAGCATTTGGTTTATACCTTTAGGAATTCTCCTATTGAAGTGGATTGTTCAATGGGCTGTAATGCTAAACCCATCTAAAGCGTTGAAGGCGGACAGTATTCGTTGGATCCTCCCCTATTACGACATACTTTACACGTTCTTTCTCTTCTTCTTCGCGATCATAAAACCTTTTACCAGACAACCTAAATGGAGTTAATACATAAGTACTTTCCAGAACTTACTGCTGATCAACTTGAAAAATTCGAACAGTTAAAACCATTGTACGAAGAGTGGAACAGTAAGATAAATGTTATAAGTCGTAAGGACATGGACCAGTTTTATAGTAACCATGTACTACATTCATTGTCTATTGTAAAGCTATATGAATTTGAAGATGGCGAAAAGGTCCTCGACATTGGTACTGGAGGAGGATTCCCAGGTATACCATTGGCTATCTATTATCCAAACGTATCATTCACCCTAGTGGATAGTATTAAGAAAAAAATAACGGTAGTGCAAGCCGTTGTAGATGCATTAGAGTTAAAAAATGTGAAGGTTTTAAATGATCGTTTTGAAAACATAAATGACCATTTCAATACGATTGTGTCTAGAGCTGTTGCACCAGCAGCCAAGCTAGTTAGTCTTACTAAAAAAGCGATGCAAAAAGGAGGAAGTCATATTTTCCTAAAAGGGGGCGATCTAGCCTTAGAAAAAGCAGAATTACTTGCTACTTACCGCTCGCTACGTTGGTACGAAACGAATCTAAGCACCTTATTCGAAGAAACGTTTTTTGAGACCAAGAAAATTATCAATCTCACAGGAGTCGTGAAAAAATAATTAACGCAGTAAGTTTATGGTTCCTGTCTTTTGGAACACTTTATTTTCGAAGTTGGTGTACTGTATTACATAGATATACGTACCCATTGGAACATCCTCATCTCTGTATATTGGCATCCATTTTTCATCAATATTCGTCGATTCGTACAACTGTTCTCCCCAACGATTATAAATCTTAATCGTAAACTCATTAATAGCGATGCCCACTACCCCAAAACCATCATTAAGCCCATCATTATTGACAGTGAAAGCATTAGGCACATATATTTCCGGAGAGAAATAGAAACAAATCTCATTACTCCAAGACTCCGTATTTTCGCCTTCTTTCTCATAAGCTCTTATTCTATAACACTTCCTATACTCACTTGGCTGCTGCACAGATAGTATCGCTTGTCCTGGATTTACATTCGACTCTAAAAGTGAGTATGCTTTAGAATTAGACGAGGTATATGCATTATACTCAGAAACTCCCATCACCCATCCAACGTACGCACTAAAATCTAATGACGTTGAAAAATCTACATTTTGAATCCCTTGAAGTAGAATACTTGTATGCGTTTCTGAAGTAATTAATGTGCCACATAAATTTGTTGCTGAAATTCTATAATCATAAGCCTGATTATCCGTGTTAATGTCGGTCTCTAGGTAATTAAATACATTACCAGATACTGTGGCCAACGTTTGCCATGCATTAGCAGATGAAGCTACCTTTTTTTGGATATTAAATGAAGACGTTTGAGATTTATTAATCAACTTCCAATCAATAATCATCCGATCATCCGGCGTACCGACGCTTACGTAGCGTAAATCAATACCTAACGCATCTACTTTTATAATTAAGGTTTGCACTTCGCCCTCACAACCTTTGTCTGATGTTTCAATCACAGAAAGGTAGGTAGCTAATAAGCTTTCTTTCCAATCTACTACAATGGACGGTGTACCATCTCCTGTAAATCCAGCTACACCTTTTACAGTCCATCTATAAGTAGATGTAGGCAATCCGGTTACGGCATAATTCTTACCTAAAAGATCTTCTACACAGATAACTGATGGCCCTAAAATAGCTGTCGTAAAAGGCTTAGGATTAACTAAAACCGTTGTATCGATTAATACGCCAATGCAACCCGCTGTTGTGGTTTCTTTTACCGCAAGTAGATAAGTACCGGCATTATTCCAAAAAACAGTAATCTGATTGGTTCCTTGCCCTACAATATTTAAGGAATTACCGTTTATGCTCCATTCATAAGTGCTTCCGGCAAAACCAGCTAAATTATACCTAATAGTATCGGATTGCTGACATACTTCCATTTGTCCCACTATAGGCACCTTCTTTGGAATTGGATTTATCGTTACGTTTAGCCATACCGGAGTACTCAAGCATACTTTGTTATTCACATTATCGTACGCTTTTTGAACCATTCGTACATTACCTGCTCCAGAACTTCCCCAGTTTACACCAATCTGAAAACTACTGTCTCCTGAGACTTGCGATCCTCCGGTTACACTCCAGTCATACACAACCCCATTCACTTTTAAGGTAGTGTATGGGATGTTGGATTCAAACTCACATACCCTGGTAGGCCCTGTAATTGCTTCTGATATAAGGGTATATGTTTTGTTAACTAAGTGTATTTGTGATGCGCTAATACACCCAAATTTATTGGTTTCCATAACGCGCACTTCACCCGCTCCTTCGTTCCCCCAATTAACCTTGATCCCATCGGTACTACCCCCCGAAATTTGTAAACCTCCAATTATAGACCATGTATACCTTGAACCATTTTGAGGATTTTCTATCTTATATTCTACATCAATAGCATTCGGACAAATACTTGTCGGGCCAACAATAGTAGGGTTCGGTTCACTCACAAAAACAGTCAGTTTGGCCGTATCGCTCGTACATCCAAATTCATTTGTCTCCGAAATTTTCAAGGTAAAACTAGGCTTACCATATTGTCCTAATTGAATAGTATTTCTATTGGTAAAGTATAACGGTGTGTTAGTAACCTGCCACAAATAGGTATTTGTAGCAGTATACGTAACGGTGTAAATCAAATTAGGCTCGTCAGCACAAACGGTATCTTTCCCTATGATAATGGGCAACGGTGGACTAGGTCTTATGGTAATATTTAGACTAATCCACTCGCCTAAACATCCATTTTCGCTAACTTCTCGCACACGGATACTACCAGCAGTTGGATTACTCCAATCAATAGAAACCGTTGCTTTATCTGATGCACCAATAATGTCTCCGCCATTAACCTCCCATTCGAAAGAAGACTTTGATTTACCATCCGTAACCGTGTAGTCAAATTGATTATATCTACAAGCATCTGTTGGGCCGATCAATTTTTTTGCCCCGACAAAGGGAGTCACATATATTTCTACATCCAAGTTATTAAATTTGGGCGGACAACCGTCATCCTCAGCAGTAAAATAAACATAATAAGGTATGCTTCGCGCCATATCACAGTCAGGTGTCCAACAAAACTCACTCGTAGCTGTTGGGATGCCCGATGTATCCCTAAATGTGGCTTTGGTCCCTGATATAGATGGCCCAGAGCCAGGACTTCCAAGTATACCTCCACGACCATTTAGCTTAACACGATCACCGTCAGGGTCTGTTGCGGTAACATCAAAGCATAGCTCGTCCCCTGCTTCTATTGTAAATCTACTCCCTTTATCAGAACCAATATCAGGTGCATTATTAGGGGTACAATCCAAGACTAATATTTGAAGATCCATCCTAATATTACCTAGCAGCACACCGTTTCGATATTCAAGTACTTCTACTCCAACAACAAAGCGACCAGATGGAGGACTATAAAAGTGTGTGTGTGCCGTGCGGGCGTCTATGTCTATGTATCCAGCAGTCCCAAATGGATTGAGATAATTGTAGCCTGGTTTATAGACTACCTGATCTAATCGTATTGTATTGGGAGGATCTGGGCTTACAGCACCCAGCGAACCTCCTTGATAGGGACGCATAAAACGATACACTAGACTATCACCATCTTTATCGATGGCATCAAAAAGAAATGAAGTAGTGTCATTATTGCACATGTATGGACTTGGAACTCCATAAAAAGTAGGTGAATTATTTTTAAGACTGGTATCTGGAATTTTACAATAATAGGTTTGCCCTTGATCTGGAGAACCACCGCCATCGGTTAGGTTATCTTGAAAATTACGACAACACCGTGAATACGTGATTTGATAGCCGTTTGTATTGGGCGCTACCTCAATAAAACCTTCATAAAAACCATATTCTATACACACATTTTTCTTGAAGATATCGCAATCAATAGAACCCGGTGGATCCACATTATTCTTTATAATTAAAGGAATTTTTACCCGATTATAGATGTTACCATCAGACGTATATACCCCAAGCGTTATTTCAGTGTCTAATGGAACATTAACCCCACCAAAACAATCCCTGTACACATTAAAAGTAACTTTGTACACAAAATTACCTGCAGCATTAACATAGGAAAATTCATAGTTCATATAACCACCCACGAGATGCGTCGAATAAGCACTATTTGTGAAAATAAGCAGTGTGGCTAACAGTATTATTTTTTGAACTACTCTCAATGGTTGTAAGGTCTTACAAAAATATAGTACTTACCATTCGAAAACGAACAATACTTGTGAATAGTTTCCTAGGAACCTTATTTTGACATGGCTGCTACAAACGCACCTAAATCAGCATACGTATAATCCTGATTGTCAAATGAAAACTGCGGATTAGCTATTTTAACCTTGGTAATTCCTAGCGTGTCCGCCAATTGCATATCTCCAGGCGAGTCTCCTACCATAATGGCTTTACTCCAATCAATATCCGGGAAATAAGACTTTGCTTTTAAGAGCATCCCATTTTTGGGCTTACGCCATTCATGACTTTCTTCTTTTAAATACGGGGCATAAAATGAAGCATCAAAATATGATAACCCTTTGTTTTTGAGACTATTGTA
>DGBH01000051.1:12240-33735 GCA_002384205.1 Bacteroidetes bacterium UBA4009 | reverse complement strand
GGCTGTTTGGCATAATCATCCACTATAGGAAGATTTATCACACCATCTCTATCCAAAAAAATGGTAAAATCTGCTAAATTTTCAGACAAAAAGGGTTTGTGCTCGCTCATAATCTGTGGGTATGCCAATGTCTATAAATAATCCTTTAGAGATGTATCCAGCTAGAAATCCTTTTTCTACATTTATTTCTAAAACTTCTTTTTCAAAGGAGAACTTTGTTGCTGCGGGTAAAAGCTCCTTAATAGTTGCACTAATAGCATATACACCCCCATTTATAAGTCCCGTTTTTATACCCAAAACTTTTTCTTGAAAACGAACTATTTTAGAGTTGTCCAGCAATACCGTTCCGTATCTATCTGGGAACTCTATCTGTTTAAGAGCCAAGGTAATAGGACAATTTGAATTACGATGTACCTCCAAAAGTTCTTCATAATTTACATCGAAATAAGTATCCCCATTTAAAATTACACCATGCTCAGCCGTCATTTTATCAAGCGCTAGGGCTATACCTCCTCCTGTACCCAAAGGTTCTTTTTCTATAGAATAAATAATAGGAACATTCTGATATTGATGGCCATAATATTCTTTTATTTTCTCGTATTTGTATCCTACAGCAAGTATTATTTGATTCACATTCTGCAATGGTAATTTGCATAATAGATGATCTAAAAAGGGTTTACCTGCAACAGGCGCCATTGGTTTGGGAACATCACTTACTACAGATGCTAGTCTTGTTCCTAATCCGCCTGCTAGTATGATTATATCTATACTCATCTGTTTACTGTATAGGTATATAATCCTTCTTTGGTGAAATGATATTGTTGAACGGTTATCCCAAACGGAACTAGACTCTCAATTAAGCGGGTTCTTGAAACCAGAGGGCAATAGAAAAAGAAATATCCTCCACCACCTGCTCCGCTTATTTTTCCTCCTGTGGCACCGTTTTGCATGGCGGTTTCATAAATGGCATCTATTTCCGAATTACTAATCCCAATAGCCATCATTTTCTTAAACTGCCATCCATCGTGCATTATTTTTCCAAGTTGATCTATTTCTCCCATAAGAATAGCCTCTTTCATCTTCACACTTTGCGCTTTGAGCTGATGGGTAGCCTCAAGTGCATCTAGATTGCTATTCGTAATATTGGCTGTTTGTTTCTCAATAATACCTGCCGATTCTCTACTGGTTCCCATATAAAACAAGACCAAGTTATGCTCTATTTCGGCGGCATACTTTTGCTTAACACGAAGTGGATTTACAATCACCTTATCGTCCTTAGAAAATTCCATAAAATTAAATCCTCCAAACGTAGCCGCGTACTGATCTTGACGACCACCTGCTAAGCCGAGATCTATTCGTTCTATTTCATAGGCCAAGTGTGCTATATCATACTCTCCTAAAGGTATGTTAAGCCACTCAGCAAAAGCTCCTAAAATGCTAACCACCAATGTGCTACTTGTACCTAATCCTGAACCTGGAGGTGCATCAACACGTGTATAAATTTCAAAAGAAAGCGGCTCTTTTACATAGGTTTTTAAAACCCTATTATACACTCCTTTAACCAGTGCTAAAGGACCATTGGGTTCTAAATATGGAGCAGAATCTAGCGTTTCACTTATTCCTAAATCTTGAGATTCTAAGTATATTTTACCATTCGTAGTGGGCACGATAGTCGTATGGGCAAACATATTGATGGTTGCATTCAAGATGGAGCCACCGTGCAAGTCTGCATAAGGACTAACATCCGTACCTCCACCTGCTAATCCAAGCCTTAATGGTGCTTTGCTTCTAATGATCATTAGAACAAAACAACATATTTTTTTCCATTTAACTCGGGTTTTATGTAAAACAAGCTAACCCCTCTTAATAATATATGTTGAGAGGATCCTTCTGCATCAAGACAAAACCATGCTAACTTACGCACTATTAAGGTCACTCAGCTTGCGACCACTTAATAGTTTGTTGGCGCCCATTGCTACTTAGCAACAAAAAATAAAGCCCATTAGGATAAAGATATTTGAATATAACCAAGTCATTTTGAAAAGAGCCTCGTGTCAATACAGAGCCATTTATAGTAGTTAAAATATAGGCAGTAGGATACTCTGAGAGGCTACTCACGTTACATTGTAACGAAGTGTGTTGGATGTTAAAAAATGCGGGTAATTGCAACATTTTTATGATGTTAGAATAAGTGAATGCACCATCATAATCTACTTGTTTTAATCGGTAATACGCCACAGGACGTATTACATCATCTGTAAATGTATAGGTAGATATTTCAGTAGTTGTTCCTTTACCTGGAAGTTGACCTATGCTCTTAAATAAAATACCTTCCGTAGATTTTTGGACTTCAAAGTAGTTGTTGTTTAATTCGGATGCTGTGCGCCAATGCAACTCGATACTTGTTTTATGTTGAGTAGCTGTAAACGAAATTAACTCTACAGGTAAAGACGTGGATCCAGTGGCGCCTGAGCTCCATGAACTGAACTCTGTATACACCTTATAAAAAAAAGTGCCTGATGTAGGCAAATTTGTAATAGTTATGCTACTTCCACTGCCTCGGTATAAAACGTACTCGGTAGTAGAGCCACTACCCATTTGAGAGTATACACTTACCGGACTACTCCAATCAGCAGATGCAGACCATGCAGAAGGATCGACACTTGCAGACGGTGCTGTAGTAACCGCACTGGCGGCTCCTACTACAACCATATTCGATAAACAACTCGGATTATTCCAAGTAATGACAGTGGAATTACCAGTAAGTGAGCTGTTACTGACGGAGGTAGGATCAACTGGTAAAGTGCACCCTTTAAACGCAATGCCAGGGTCCGTAACTGTAGGAGTCCATCCTTGTGCTGTATAGGGAGGACTAAATCCTTCAATGTCTAAAGTGCCAGCAGAAGCAGTGGCACCCCACGCATAAATCCTAAACGTAATCACATCACCTGCAGTCAACGCAGAAATACTTGTTAAATCTATCGTAAATGTAGTGCCCCAGGCACTTAAACTAGAAGTACTAAAAATACTATCTGAAGAAGAACTAAAGGCATTTAGAGAATACTCTAACTGACAATTTGGAGGTCCCGTGTTACTTCGATCTAAGCGGATTTTCATTTCGTTTAAATCCAAAACACTTCCGGTATTCACTTCCAATGAAAATTGTACATAATCATTATTGGTTTTAGCATTCGCCAATGAGGTATCGATAAAACCCCTAGAATTATAATCGCTACTTGTCGTTTCTTGTACTATTCCCGCCCCTCTTGAGAGTCCAACTGCACTTATTCCAAAGCCTTCGGCTGATGTAGTACCCGCCGTATTTTGTCGGTCGACTAACCCAATCAAACCTTGCGCAAAGATTAACTGGCAAGACAGTACTAACCATCCAACTAGCACTAACTTTTTACGCACCAAAAATGGTGTCAGCTTATTTAAAGTAAAAATAAACGTTTGTTTAAGGCTACCCCTACGGTTATCATGTATGGATAGGACGGCATTCAATAGGCAAAAAAATGCCATTGTAAGCCAAAAAAGCGATAATAGAGTTCTCATTTCTAGTCTTTTCTAACTATTCAAAAGTAGAACATATTTTGTAGAGATTCAAGTACCTCTATAAAAAAAATGAAATGAGAAATTTAATTTAGGTTTTCACCACTTACATATTCTGAAACGCTTAACACGTAATCACCAATTTTTTCTATACTGGAAAACAAGTTATTATAAATCAATCCACTCTTATAATTATACTCTTGTTTCTCAATGCTTTTAAGGTGTTTTTTACGCAATTTATCTCTTGTATCATCTATCCCTTGCTCTATGCTAATTGCCTTAGTCAAGTTTATCTTTACCTGGCCTTTCTCAAGATTTAATATCATCTCTTGGTGGCCATCCTTAAGTTGATCAAAATAACTCATTAGGTTGTCTCGTTGTTTTTGATCAAACCAAACTTTGTCATCTGATTTTCTATCGAGCTGAGTTGCCATATTATAGTAAATATCTCCTATACTTTCTAACTCGTTACATGCGCCTATAAGGCCTCTAATTTGTTCTGATGTCTTCTCACTGACCTCCCTGGCACTTACCTTTGCCAGAAAACTATTGATTTCATTATTAATTCTATCTGTTATTTCTTCGTAATGTTTAATCTTATCCAATAGTTTCTTTTGCTCTTTTCTTTCGGTGGTATTAACCAGCTTTTGCGTACGCTGATGCATTCGCAATATAATTTGACCAAATTTTACCAGCTCTTTTTTAGCCTCTAATACAGATAGCTCTGGTGTACCGACCAACCCAGAACCAATATACTCTAATTTAAATACCTCATCTTCCTCTCCTTTAGATGGGGTAATCTTGATCACCGTTTTCTCTATTAGCTCTACAAACCAAACAAGGATTAGGGTATTAACAATATTAAACACGGTATGAAAAGCAGATAACGAATACCGTATAGATTCGTCATTAGCTCCTGCAAATGGGCTTCCCCATCGTGTATTTTCCATAAGCATACCGATTCCTTTGGTAAACCAATGAAATACCAATAACATCCAAACTACTCCAAAAATATTAAATATAAAGTGAGCCCGGGCAGCTCGTTTTGCGTGTACATTTCCTACAAGTGCCGCAAGGTTTGCAGTGATTGTTGTCCCTATGTTTTCACCTAAAACAATGGCTGCAGCCATTTCAAATGGCAAGCCCATGGTTCCACACAGGGATAAGGTTAATGCCATAGCGGCACTGCTGCTTTGAACCACAACAGTTACCAGGGTACCTACCATAACTAGAACTATAATACCAAAAAATCCTTGAGCAGCTAAAAAAGCGATCATGCTTCGAAATCCTTCATTATCGGCTAGATTTAAACCTTCAACGGCATCCTTCATACCGCTTAAACCCAAAAATAATAAAGAAAACCCCACTAAAAATTCTCCTAAATTTTTAAGACTTCCTCTATTCACAAAAAGCAAAGGAACCCCAATTGCTAAAATAGGAAATACATAATCCCCTAAACTAAACTTTGAAAATCCAAAAATGACAAGTAACCAAGCGGTCATAGTAGTGCCAATATTTGCACCCATTATTACACCAATAGCTTGTCTTAAATTTAGTAAGCCTGCATTTACAAAACTTACGATCATCACCGTCGTAGCACTGCTACTTTGGATTAATGATGTGGTAAAAAACCCCGTAAATATTCCTTTGAATCTACTAGAAGTAATCGAGCTAAGTATACTTTGCATACGAGCACCAGCCATTTTTTGAATGCCGTCGCTCATGACCATCATACCATATATAAACAGTCCTAATGCCCCTATTAATTTAAATATTTCTGAAAACTCCATTCGTTGCTAAGTTTGCTTACCTTAATTTGTAGTGCAAGTAAAGTAAAAGCATATTACCCCAACATTAAAATTGAATAAGTAGTGAATAAAAAAATAAATATAAGAGTAGCCACCAAAGCAGATATCCCTGATTTACTTCATCTTATCAAAGAATTAGCCATTTTTGAAAAAGCACCGAATGAAGTTATAAATACTCCCGAATTAATGGAAAAAGATGGATTTGGAGAAAATAACATATTTGATGCCTTTGTTGCAGAGATTGATGACCACGTGATAGGAATGGCAATCACCTATTTTAGATATAGCACCTGGAAAGGAAAACGTCTCTATTTGGAGGATCTGATAGTGACAGAAAAAAGTAGAGGATTAGGTGCCGGACAACTATTATTTCAGCATTGCATACAATTTGGTAAAGATAGTGAGTGTAATGGAATGGTTTGGCAAGTGTTGGATTGGAATGAGCCTGCCATTGACTTTTATAAATCCTACAACGCAAACTTAGATGGAGGCTGGATTAACGGAACACTGGATTTCTAACTAAACTAGAATTAATTATGGGGCCTTTCTCTCCCAAACACCGTAACCATTGCCCTCAAAAACCATTGTTAATTCCGGATAATAGGTGCTCATTTCTTCAAACTTTTGCACTTTGGCCGAAACTGAAACGGGTATATGGGTATCATGAATCACGTAATCTCGTACCTCATTGTCAAACTTGTTCTTTTTGAACTGATCTAATTGCGTAATACTAGTTAGTTTTTTTTCTGATAAAAGCTGTTGCTTGACATCTCTTAGCTCATTCAAATTCTGATGTGAGGTATAATAAAAGTGAGCGTAGCTTTTAAAACCATAGGTAAAATGCGCCATTTCGATACCTTGATACGTTGCTAGCTTACCTTTCCATTTTCCTTGAATATTATACTCAATGGCTGGCACTACAGATGATAGTAAAAGTGTGATTAACAGCATCTGGATAACGAGTAATCGTGAAATTGATAGCTTGCTCGGTTTTAGAACAACTCTAAGTATAGTAAGCGCCATTAAGATTCCTAAAATCAATGGTATCCAATTCCAATCGGTTATGCTTCTAATTTGTGCTAGCGCAAAATCATCTTTGATATAAGGACTTATCCAACCTATTAACTGTTCGGGAATAAGGGCTAGCAAGCCTAAAATACTCAGTAGCAACACCCAAATAAAGCCAACCAATGCTAGCAAAAACTTCACTACACGTGAAATTACTTGGTAACATGAGAGCCAAATACCACTTACTGCCGCTATTGGTAAATAGCATAAACTACTGTAATGAACAATCTTTGTAGTTACCATTGAAAAAACAATAAGGACAACCCAAAATAGCACTTTCAACCAACGATAATAGGTACTATCGCCAGGTATATTTTGCTTGCGCAGTAAACCAGGTAAAGCGAGAATAAACATAGGGAAGCAACCTATAAGTAAGACAACCAAATGATAGTAAAATGGCTGTCCATGCGATGCAATAGGATAGCGAACTAAGTCCACTTGATATACTATAAACTCACGTAGAAACCAAGTTCCCCTATGGGCAATTTGCACACCAAAATACAATCCTGTCACGAGAAAAAATCCAAGTACAAGTACCAGTATATCTTTGAATGAATAAAAATTTACCCGATAAATAAGTTGATAAAAAAGTCCGGTGAGTCCTACTAGCAAAAGCGCCGTAGGCCCCTTGGTGAGTACCGCAAGACCCAACCATAATCCTGCATAGAAAAAATAGTTTAGCTTTTGGGTTTCCACACTTTTTACCAAGTGTATAATACTGCCGAATATCAGGAGATTGAAAAGTGGATCTATGATGCCGCTTTTAAAATAAAAGTGGGATGTAAATGAACCTAAATAAAAAATAACACTAAAAATAGCAGCTTGTTTACCGTATCTTTTAAGTAATGTAGAATATAAAACAACCAAAGTGATAAGTCCAATTACCACATTAGGGAAACGCGCAGCAAACTCATTTACCCCAAACATGGTCATACAAATTGCTTGCAACCAAATAAACAAAGGCGGTTTCTCCCAAAATGGTTCAAACCCAATTTGTACATTAAGCCAATCTCCCGTCACAATCATCTCGCGCGCCGCTTCTGCAAAATTTATCTCATCCCAATCAAATAAGGGCACAGAATCTACAAATGGTAGAAACAAGAAAAGGTAAGCGATACTAAGCACAACAAAGACTGAGTGTTGCTTAAGCTTATCCATTTTTCTTTTGACCATAAAGCGCGTAAAAATAAACTACCCATACCGAGATAAACAAGCCAATAATGGCACCTGTAACCACGTCACTTAGATAATGTTGCCCCAAATATACACGACTTATTCCAACGAGAACAGCTAATATAGCAGCTAAAAAAGGCACCCCTTTTTGGGGGCAGGCAATGGCTAATATCGTAAATATGGCAAAGGCAGTTGAAGTGTGTCCGCTGGGAAACGAATTGTGTTTATGATGCTCAAGTCCCTCTATTTTTTCCAAATGCTGATAGGTATATGAAGGTCTGTTTTCGTGTTCAAAAACAAATCGTTTCAACCCTTGGCTCACCAATAAGGTCATAAGTAGTGTAACCAAGTATAAAGGAATAAAATGTTTACTTGTAAAAAACAAGAAAACTAAGACCAATAGTACACCTAAATACTCTCCCATAAGTGTCGTTATCATGAAAAAAGTATTCAATCCGGGAGAGTGCATTCCATCTAATATAAGCACTAACTCTCCTTTCTCAAGTACCAGTTGTAAAATGAGTCCTGCAAGTATAGAAAGCAGTGCGGATATAAAAAAAACGCTGTTATTTCGTAAAATAGTGATCAATGGGTCAAAAATAGTACGGGATAAATAGTTTATACCTTAAAAAATTGTTTATTTGAAAAAACTTAGAAAAAAGAAAAAGTGGAAAGAGTAAAAATAGATTTAGAATTTGTAATAAAGTCATCACCTACAATACTTTATCAGTATTTAACTACCCCCTCTGGCCTTGTAGAGTGGTTTTGCGATGATGTAAATATCAAAGGAAGTAAATTATACAGTTTTTTTTGGGATGGTGAGGAGTTTAAAGCTGAATTAACCAAGAAAATCAACGGCAAATTAGTTAAATTCCAATTCCTTGAAAGAGCTGAAGAAGAATATTTCCAATTTGAAGTTACCAAAGATGAACTTACGGGTGATATAGGTCTGCTCATTACCGATTTTGTGGATGATGACGAGGTAGAAGCTATGACACTACTTTGGGAAAGTCAGGTGCAAGACTTGAAGCATGCATTAGGCCTAGCCTAATATTTATCATCAATACTTTTTTTACCTTCATTAAAGGTTGTCACCTCATCCTTTACTGCCCCCGTTAATTCGTCCACTTTATCTTCAGCCATGCTGAGGTATTTATTCTCAATAGGAATAAAATCGTGTATAAACTGCTTATATTTTTCGATGGCATTTCTTTTTTCAAGGCAAAGGAGAGCTTGCTCCTTGGTGTGATTCATGCTCTTTTTTAATACATACGCTGCTTTTATTCGTTGTGTAGTAAGTAATTGTAGTTCATCGGTTGTAAAACGTTGGTTCATATCACTCTCTATAGGTTGCACGATACACTCACAAATATCCTCATCCGCATTGCTAATACAGTACTTATCCTGTAGGTGCGACAACTCAGCTATATTGTGCTCAAACGGACCCCAAGACTTATAGTACATAAGACCTACTACCGTGGCTGAGATCAGAAGGAAGCCAATGAGTTTAACGACTATTTTTTTAGCAAATCTCAATACAAAAAAAACAAGGATAATGGCACCAAAAACACTTAACGAAAAATTCATATGGGACGAAATTACTTATTTCCTTTTACTCAGAAGCAATTCATACATTACTTTGGGCGTAATGTTATCGTTTTTGAGTATGCGATGTTTACCAATATAAAAACCTCGGTTTACGTCTTCTAAGAAATAGTTAGCACCTATCTCACTATTACTATATCCCACAGGCCACTCTATCTTGTCGTAATAATAGGTAATACGCACTTGCTTTGGTTCGTCACCGTGATTTAAGGTGATTATTTTAATTTCTTCACTAAACTCAGTATAGATTTTTGATAGATAGGTTCTATCCTCTTCACTCAGTGTTTCCTTATCCCAGAAAAACAAAAAAACTTCTTTTTTTCGGTATTCTTTAAGACTGTGTTTCTTACTTAAAATATTAAAGTAATCAAAACTAGGCACTTTTTTACCCAACTCTAATTTGTTACTTAGCTGCGCGTTCACATCTTCTTTTATCTCGATGTAGCTACCCGTACTTTCAATGCTCAGAATTCGATATTTTTTTCCACCCCATTCAAAGGCATTATTTGAAATTACGGGTATTATACTAAAAAGCTCATCTGAGGCTATTTGGCTCTTATATGGCCCTATATATAGCATATCGGTGCAACTCTCATTGTAAATACCGTTCACATTCATGTCCTTTATACCAATGGTAAATGAATCTTTTTCACCTTTATAGTCTGCAGAAATAACATTGTACCGCTGCTCTCTGAAACAATAATTAATATTGGTAAACTTTTTGGCTCCGCTATGGGCTTTGTAATGGCTGGTAAGTAAATTTTTATACGCCATATTCTCTCCATATAAAAATCGACTTAGCTTAATGGCATAGGTTGCTCCTTTTACGTATGTATTTTCCAGTTCTATTTGAAAATCATTCTGTTGAATGGTTATACTGTCAGGCGCTCCGTCATTGGTAAAATCAAAATCATTATTTCTATCAATATAAAAATACATGGTTCTGCGGGAACGTACATAATTTCCAATGAGGGTAAGCAAGTACCCTTTATTACTGCTGTTATCCGCTCCTGAAAAATAGATGTAGGTATACCCGGTGTCTTTGCAGCCCGTCATATCGGGTAACTGCTTAATGGTGTACCATACTTGATTCTTACCCATATCTACCCCAAATTTTGCATAAGGCTCGATACGCATACTGTCAAACTTATATACCGGCAATATGCTTTGGCTTTTGGCAAATGCGTCGTCCATCACATTCTTTCTGGCTTCAACCCTTACGGTTTGTGCAGATACAGTAATTCCAACCCAAAGCAAGGAAACCAAGCTTAGATAACTTCTAAAATTCAGTTTATGAGCTCTCCTATTCATATAGTAATATAACGCAACTTATGTGCCTTAGGATTATTAATCAACTGAATTTAACCGTAAATGATTATCGCGTAATTTTAATAATCAAATAGATAATCGATGCTAAAAACATAAGCAGCGATAGCTTATTAATGACGTGCATCGACTTTAAAAATGAACCTTCTCCTGTATCTTTTTTGAAGGTTAGGTAACCGAATATTTTTTTTAATACTTCCATTATTTAATAAATTTTTCTAAATCGTTTCCTATATCTTTTCTATAATATTTTCCTTCAAAGGTGACGGATTCTACTCCTTTATAACTCGCATTTAGAGCTTCTCGCATGGTCGCGCCATAACACGTAGCTGCCAAAACTCTTCCGCCACTGGTAAGTAACGCATCACCTACCATTTTAGTTCCTGCATGAAACAACGTTTCACTGGCTTCGTTTATGGTAATCACTTTGTCTTTAGCATAATCCTCTGGATATCCACCAGATACTGCAAATACCGTTGTTGCGAATGCTGGATTTGCAGCCGCTATACGGTTGGTTAATTGACCATTTTTGGCATCCACAATTAGCTGAGAAAGGGATTCTGCAAGGCGTGGAATAACCACTTCTGTTTCAGGATCTCCCATTCTAACGTTATACTCTATCACAAATGGATCGTTATTTACCACAATAAGTCCAAAGAAAACAAAACCTCGGTAATTAAGTTTCTGTTTTTTTAAACCCTTAATAGTGGGCTCTACCACATCTCTAATGGTTTTTAATTTTAGTTCTTCGTTAAAGAAAGGCACCGGACTTACAGCACCCATTCCTCCTGTATTTAAACCAGTATCGCCCTCTCCTATTCGCTTATAATCTTTTGCTTCTGGCAAGAGCACATAATTATCCCCATCTGTAAGCGCAAAAACACTAAACTCTATACCGTCTAAAAACTCTTCTATTACAACAGTACTGCTTGCTGCGCCAAATTTGGCATCTACCAGCATACTGCTCAACTCCTCTTTTGCTTCCTGCAGATCGTTTAGAATTAAAACGCCCTTTCCAGCTGCTAAACCATCCGCTTTTAACACGTAAGGAGGTTTTAATGAAGCTAAAAACAAATGGCCTTGTGCTACCGTTTCAGTCGTAAAAGATTGATAAGCTGCAGTTGGAATCCCTTCCTTCCCCATAAACTCTTTTGCAAACGCTTTGCTGCTTTCTAATTGACCGGCATATTTATCGGGAGAAAACACGAATACATCCTTCACCTCGCTATCTGCCTCCATAAAGTCTCTTATCCCCGCATCTATGGCTTCTTCAGAACCTGGTATTACCACATCTATCTGTTCTTGAATACAAAAAGCCTTTACTTTATCAAAATCCATAAACGTAAAATCGACGTTAATACTGCAATTATGTGTACCTCCGTTTCCGGGTGCCACAAATACATTCTCCTTGCCTATTTCTTTGCTCAGTTTTAAAGCTATAGCGTGCTCTCTTGCACCAGATCCTAAGATTAATATTCGCATTGTTTATTAGATGGTTCAAAGATAAATATGGTTACTTTTGAACCTCATTTTTTAGGTTAAATATATAAACAACTTGACCTCTTTTGGTGGAATACGATTAATAAGTGCACTAAAAATGAAAAACACAAAAAAATACGGCCTGTTTAGCGCATGGCATACTTATAGAATAACGTAGAAGAAATAGATACAAATGCTCAATACAATATTAGGAGGAATTTCAAAATTTTTTGGTAACAAAGCAGATAAAGACGTCAAGGAAATGACGCCTTACGTAGGAAAGATAAACGCTGAGTTTGACAAACTAAAAGACCTATCCAACGATCAATTACGGGCCAAGACTGCCGAATTTAAAAGCCGAGTTAACGACTATTTGTCAGAAATAGACTCTGAAGTTACTGACTTAAGGGCAGAAATCGAAAAGGCGAACATCTCCGAAATAGAAAAAAAAGAAACCGCTTACGATCGTATAGATGAACTTGAAAAGGAACGAGATGAAAAACTCGAAGAAATTCTAGAACAATTGCTTCCAGAGGCGTTTGCTGTAGTTAAAGAAACCGCACGTAGGTTTACCGAAATGGATACCTTAGTTGCTACAGCAACCGATATGGATAGAAACCTCGCCGCTCAAAAAGCGAATATTCTAATTTCAGGAAATGAGGTTATTTACCAAACATCATGGGATGCCGCAGGACAAGAAGTTACTTGGAATATGGTGCACTATGACGTACAGCTAATAGGTGGTGTTGCCTTGCACAAAGGAAATGTAGCTGAGATGCAAACTGGAGAAGGTAAAACCTTGGTGTCTACCCTACCCGCATACCTCAATGCCCTTGGACAACGTGGAGTTCACATTGTAACCGTGAATGATTATCTCGCACGACGAGATGCTGAATGGAATGCCCCTATTTTTCAGTTTCATGGCCTTTCAGTAGATTGTTTAGATTACTACAGACCGCACTCACCTGAGCGTAAAAATGCCTATCTAGCAGATATCACTTACGGAACCAATAATGAGTTTGGTTTTGATTACTTAAGAGATAACATGGCGCATAGCCCTGAAGAGCAAGTGCAGCAAAAACATCACTTTGCGATGATTGATGAGGTAGATTCTGTTTTGATAGATGACGCACGTACTCCTTTAATTATAAGTGGCCCTACACCCAAAGGCGATATCCATGAATTTAATGAGTTAAAACCAAAAATTCAAAAGGTAGTAGATGCGCAAAAACGTTACTTAACCACTGCCCTAGCCGATGCTAAGAAACTTATTGCCGAAGGTAAAACAGGCGAAAAAGATGCTGGATTACTTTTATTTAGATGCCAACGAGGTTTCCCTAAAAACAAGCAGTTGATCAAGTACCTAGGAGAAACAGGCAATAAGATGTTAATGACCAAAGCCGAAAACTACTACTTGCAAGACCAGCAAAAGGAAATGCATATCGTAGACGCGGAATTGTATTTTACCATCGATGAGAAAAATAACCAAATTGAGCTAACCGACAAAGGGATTGATCTGATTACCGATAACAGTGATGACACAGACTTTTTCGTGCTTCCTGACGTAGGTTCTGCCATTGCTGATTTAGAAAAATCTGAGCATACCGAAGCAGAAAAGTTGAAGCAAAAAGATGAGTTGATGCGTAACTTCTCTGTAAAATCTGAGCGTATACACAGCATTAACCAATTGCTTAAAGCATATACCATGTTTGAAATAGATGTAGAATACATTATTCAAGATGGTAAGATTAAAATCGTAGATGAGCAAACAGGCCGTGTTATGGATGGTAGAAGATACTCTGATGGTTTACATCAGGCTATTGAGGCAAAAGAAAATGTAAAAGTAGAGGCCGCTACACAAACCTTTGCAACCATTACCCTTCAAAACTTCTTCCGTATGTATCACAAACTTTCAGGTATGACGGGTACTGCAGAAACAGAAGCAGGCGAGTTATGGGAAATATACAAACTGGACGTAGTGGTAATACCTACCAACAGATCTATCTCTAGAGCAGATAAAGATGATTTGGTTTACAAGACCGTTCGGGAGAAATTTAATGCCGTAGCAGAAGAGATTATTCGCTTACAAGCCGAAGGAAGACCCGTGTTAGTGGGTACTACTTCTGTAGAAATATCGGAGTTACTGAGTAGAATGCTGAACATGCGTAAGATTAAGCACAACGTATTGAATGCCAAACAGCACCAGCGTGAGGCCGATATTGTGGCTGAGGCAGGACAACCCGGTAGTGTAACCTTGGCCACCAACATGGCGGGTCGTGGTACTGACATCAAACTAGGTAAAGGCGTAAAAGAAGTAGGCGGACTTGCCATTATAGGCACAGAGCGTCATGATAGCAGACGGGTAGACAGACAGTTACGAGGTAGAGCCGGGCGTCAAGGTGATCCTGGATCATCTCAATTCTTTGTATCGTTAGAAGATAACTTGATGCGTCTTTTTGGCTCTGATAGAGTATCTAAAGTAATGGATAGATTTGGCTACGAAGAAGGCGAAGTAATTCAGCATTCAATGATTTCTAAAACCATTGAACGTTCGCAGAAAAAAGTAGAGCAAAATAACTTTGGGGTACGTAAGCGACTATTGGAGTATGATGATGTAATGAACAAGCAACGTGTGGTTATTTACTCCCGTAGAAAAAATGCGCTGTATGGCGAGCGATTATCTGTAGACATTAACAATGCGATGTACGACTGGGTAGAAGATCATATTTCTGAATTTAAAGCCGCAGGAGATTTTGAAGGATTTAAGTTCGAATCTATACGTCAATTAGCGTTTGAGCCTAGCCTATCGGCAGCAGACTTTGCCAATGAAAAACAAGATGATCTTGTTCAAAGGGTATTTGATGAATTGCTAACTGCCTACGACCGCAAGAATAACGATATTGCCGAGCGTGCCTTAGCGGTATTCAAAAATATACAACGAGACCGAGGAAGTGAAGTGAAAAACATTTTGGTTCCTTTCTCTGATGGAAAGAAAACCATTAATATCTCTGTGAATCTAGAGAAAGCGATTACGACCAATGGCGCCGAAATAACCAATGCCTTCGAGCGTTTTGTGGCACTAGACAGTATTGATGATCATTGGAAAGAGCATTTGAGAGAGTTAGACGATTTAAAGCAAACTGCTAATAATGCTTCTTACGAACAAAAAGATCCGTTGCTTATTTACAAACTGGAATCATTTAACCTTTTCCAAACGATGATCAATACCTTGAATAGTGAGATTATTTCGCTACTCATGAAAGGAAACATAGCTGTGCAAGAGGCAGACACCATGAAAGAAGCCAAAGAGCAAAAGCGAGAAGACTTAAGCAAAATGAAAACCAGCCGTGCCGTAGAAGCCTTACTAGCGCAAGACCGCAACGCAGCTGTAGATAATGAGCCTAAGCCCTTAGCTGTGCCTATACGCAGTGAGATAAAAGTGGGTAGAAACGACGATTGCCCTTGTGGTAGTGGTAAAAAATATAAGAAATGCCATGGTAAAGAAAGTTAAGTACACCCTACTCGCATGCCTTAGCTTGTTTGCGTGTATGAGTTACGGACAAGTAGATATAAAAATAGACGAGACCATTAACGAACAGCTGCGCATAAAAAATGCCCCTATTGACACCACCAAGATAGCGGGTTATCGTATTCAAATTGCCTTTTTTACAGATAGGAATCAAGCTAGAATATCAGAGAATAAGTTTATAGTAGAATTTGCAGACTATAATGTCAAAACCTACAGCTTGTATCAGCAGCCGTATTGGAAAATACGTGTAGGTGATTATTATCATGAGATAGACGCCCAGCAATTACTGGTGGATGTACGCCGTATTTTTCCGGAAGCCATTGTAGTGAAGGACTACATTAGCAGACCGCCGATTAAGCAGTAGTAGGCTATCTGTTAGCTGGTAACTGCCAGTCTACGCACACGTGCCGCATAGCCTGCGGAGGCATTGCGTTTTATTTTGTGTTGGTGGTTAGCCTTTCTTAGTTGGTTAGTTTAAAAGAACATTCTTGCTGTACTTTTAAACCATCATAAGGTGGCCAACTTTTATTGTAAAACTTAAAAGTTAAATCTACTTAGGTTCTGTCTTTGGCTAGTAGTGCTATCATTTAAAAACCTTTGTAATTGCTATTGCACTCCCCATCTTTTACAATATATGACATCGGGCCGGTATACTTGATACTGTCATAGTTTTGCAGCATTGTTATTACACCCGGACTAAATCCTCTTAAAATAATATCAATTTCTGAATTATTGCCAATTGGAGCATCGTGGATTGTCCCAAACACAAGTTGAGTGTTTTCGATGCAGCCACAAGGATTCTCTCCAATGAGCCATTCATTCACTGCCAAGGGTCTGCATACTAAACCGTTTGCTGAATAGTATGCATAGGTGCCTGTTTCGCATTCGCATGCATCATTTTTTCAAACTTGATACTCGGGGCAATGCGTGCAGACATCTCTATGTAGGCAGTGTTAGTAAGTATAAATATTAATAGTATTACATGAAATAGTTTCAATAATTTATAAATTTAAGTGTGCACTAAATGGCACCTGCCATTAATAGGTATTTAGCGTTTTCATAGTCAGGAAGCAATACCCAAAATTAAAAACGAATTTTTATTAATCCAAACTTTTACAGTTTTTTTTTAAAATTATTTTTTTCTTGTTTATTTTATGAATAAATAATAGATTTAATCACTAAACAGTAACGTGGTAGTGCCTCCTATTTATGCACGTACCACACTTTGTTTACAAAAGCTTAATATATATGTATGGGCGTATTCGTACACTCCCAAAGATTCATTAGATTTGCCTTACTTCTAAAAAAGTACTTTATGCAAATCAACATTCCGAATGAATATTCAAGACTAAAGCAAGTAATATTAGGAACAGCAAAGGACTGCGGAGGACCACCGCACTTAGACGATACCTACGACCCAAAAACCAAAGAGTTTTTACGAAAAGGAATGTATCCCTATGAAAAAAATATGGTGGCCGAAATAGAATGTTTTGCCAAAATACTTAAAAAACATCATGTTGAAGTACTCCGCCCCAACAATATTAAGCACTTAAACCAGATTTTTACACGGGATATCTGTTTCGTTATTGAAGATAAATTAGTAATCCCTGAAATACTTCAAGAACGTGAAGATGAAATAGATGGTATCCAGAACTACCTAAATCAATTAACCAAAAAACAAATACTAGACTCGCCCCTGGGCGTTAGAATAGAAGGTGGAGACGTAATAGTGCACAACGAATACTTATTTGTAGGATACGCCAATGAAAAAGACTTTTATGGATACAAAACCGCTCGTACCAATGAGAATGGACTTAACTACCTGAAAGAGAAATTCCCTGCTAAAAAAGTAATTGGCATAGAGTTAAACAAATCTGACTACGAACCCAGAGAAAATGCACTCCACTTGGATTGCTGCTTTCAGCCACTTGGCCTTGGGCATGCCTTAATCTTTGAAGATGGATTTAAAAATCAGTCTTCTTTGGATACCATTAAAGATATTTTTGGCGCCGATAAGCTGATTAAAGTAAATAGAGAAGAAATGTATTCCATGGGATGTAATGTGTTTTCCATAGACAGAGATATTGTGGTAAGCGAGCGTGGTTTTGTGCGTATTAACGAAAAATTGATAGAGAAAGGGTACACCGTAGAAGAAATACCTTATTACCAAATTTCTAAACTGGAGGGTTTACTGCGATGTTCTACTTTACCTACCCTACGAGAAAATGATTAATACTATTCCTAAAAGTGTGGCTATGGTGAGACCCAAAAGTTTTGCTTTCAATCCACAAACAGCAGAAAATAATGCTTTTCAACATGAATTAGCCCATTTCACTCCAGCTCAAATACAAGATATTGCTGCCCTAGAATTTGATAATATGGTAGCTATGCTCAAGGCAAAAGGCATTAAAGTGATGGTATTTCAGGAACAAGATAGCAACACACCAGATTCTATTTTCCCCAATAACTGGTTTAGCACGTTTACCCATGAAGTAGTTTTGTACCCTATGTGCACCTCCAACAGAAGGCTAGAGCGTAAATCTACGGTGTACAAAAAAATAGCAAACGACTTACGTAAGCCACTTAATACCCAACTACTCAAGGAGGAAAAAAAAGGTGAAATACTGGAGGGCACCGGAAGCTTGGTTTGTGATTATGCTTCTAAAACTGCTTTTGCGGCTATTTCACCAAGAACAACGCATAAGGCACTCGATCGTTTTGAGCAGGTGTCAGGCTATTCTACTGTGCGGTTTGATGCATTGGGTCCTGACGGCAATTTAATATACCACACCAACGTAATGATGACCATGGGTAGCACCTTTGTGATTATTGGGCTGGATACCATAGCAGAAGAGCATAAAACAATGGTTGCTGCGCAACTAACTTCATTAGGCAAAGACATTATTGCACTTACCAATGAGCAAGTATATTCTCATTTTGCAGGAAACATGTTACAGTTACAAAACGCTAAAGGAAAACAGTTTATAGTGATGTCTAGCGAAGCATACTCTTGCTTAACCAGCGAGCAAAAAGACCTCATCCAAAACAAGCATCAAAATGAAATTATAGCCGTACCTATACACCTTATCGAAAAGATAGGCGGCGGTAGCGCTAGATGTATGATGGCAGAACTTTTTCACGCATAAATTACCCATGAAGGTAGAAACAATACTCACTCCTGCCCTATTTTACCAAGTAGAAAACGTAGAAGACAAAATAGTAGTTGTTATTGACATACTAAGAGCTACATCCACAATAACCACTATCTTACACAATGGGGCGACAGCAGTTATTCCAGTGAAGGAAGAGACCGAAGCAGAAACCTATAAAGCCAACGGATTTTTAGTAGGTGGCGAACGCGGCGGCGAAACCATCCCCGGTTTTCACTTTGGAAACTCTCCTTTTCACTATATGCCTGAACGGGTTGCGGGTAAAGAAGTAGTACTTACCACTACCAATGGAACCAAGTGTATCGAAATGGCAAAAATGGCACATCAAGTTGTAATCGGGTCCTTTTTGAACCTAGAAGCGTTAATTAAACATTTAAAAAACAGCCAAAGAGATGTAGTGCTTTTTTGTGCCGGCTGGAAAGACAGGGTTAATTTGGAAGATAGTCTATTTGCAGGAGCTGTGGCAACGGTGTATCCTCTGCGCGATTGCGATGATGCTACACTAATGGCTAGAGATGCTTTTGAGCTGGCCAAGGATAATATCTACGAAACCTTACAAAATTCTAATCACTTTAAAAGACTTGCTAGCAAAGGTGTAACCAAAGACATAGCCTATTGTTGCGAAGTGAATGTACTAAAAATCGTACCTGTGCTAAAAGAAGGTAAGCTAGTTGTAGCGTAGCGCTACGTTACTATAATCTTAGCACGGAATCTTATCGACTCTGGTTTGGTGTCTGCCACCTTCAAAAACCTTATCCAAATACGTCTGTAATACTTCTAGGGCTTCATCTTCGCTTAAGAAACGAGCAGGTAAACAGATTATATTAGCATTATTGTGTTGCTTAATAAGTCCAGCTACTTCCTTATTCCAAGCTAATCCAGCTCGAATACCTTGGTGTTTATTGGCCGTCATGCACACGCCATTGGCACTCCCACAAATCAAAATACCAAATGCTGCTGTCCCTTTTTCTACATCAAGGGCTACAGGATGCACATAGTCAGGATAGTCTACAGAGGAAGAACCGTCTGTACCGTGATTTACAAACGTAAATTGGTCAGCGTATTCTTTGATAATTTTATTTTTTAGTTCTGTTCCTGCGTGATCGTTTCCTATGGATACTGTTATTGTTGTCATTCTTCGGTTAATTCTATGGGGGCTGGTGCTACTCTACGCGCTATGATAATTCCTACTTCATAAAGAAGCATAATGGGTATACTTAATATTAATTGACTAGCCACATCTGGAGGTGTAACAATAGCTGCTATTACCAAAATAATTACGAGGGCAACTCGTCTGTATTCTTTCATATTTTGGGCGGTAAGTAGTCCTATTTTTGCTAAGAAATACACTACAATAGGCAACTCAAATAGTATACCTGCGCCTAAGGTTAGCATGGTTATAAAGCTGATCACAGAACTCACTTTAAAGTTGCGTTCTATATCTGGGCTAAGGCTATAATTGGCTAAAAAATTAACTGAAATAGGTGATAAGATATAATACCCAAAAAGAATACCGGTAAAGAAAAGCATTGAGGCAAATCCAATGACCAAACCTGAATAACGTTTTTCGGTTGATTTTAACGCAGGTTTGATAAATCGATAAATCTCGAAAAGGATATACGGAACAGCTATGATTAATCCCCCAATAATTGCAATCATGAAATGTTGATAGAACTGTTCTTGAATATCCAGCGCTTGCAACTTAAAGTCCATCTCGTTAATACAAATCCTATCGTCTTGATACAGATATTGACTCAGCTCACACATTTTCTGGTAGGTCCAGAAATTAGGTTTTGTAGAGCCTAGTAGTATTTTATCAAAGATAAATCTTCCGTTAATAAAGGAAAAAATAGCGCCTACTACCACCGCGACCACAGATCGCACAAGATGCCAACGCAATGCTTCTAGATGTTCCAGAAAGGACATCTGCGCATCGTATTCGTCTACATCTATCTGATCTAAAGCCATTGTTTATTTACATTAACATGCCACCACACACACTAAGCACTTGTCCGCTTACATATGTAGACATGTCACTTCCCAGGTAAACGCATGCATTCGCCACATCATCTGTAGTTCCTCCGCGTTTCAATGGAATACCGTCAGTCCATTTTTTAAGTGCGTCCTCTCCTAATTCTGCTGTCATTTCAGTTTCTATAAAACCAGGAGTTATAACATTACATCTAACGCCTCTACTTCCTAATTCTTTTGCCATCGACTTTGAAAATCCAATAATCCCAGCTTTTGAAGCTGCGTAATTGCTTTGACCGGCATTACCCATCACTCCCACTACGCTACTCATATTGATAATGCTACCGCTTTTTTGACCAAGGAAGGTTCTTAAGCTCGCTTTGGTAAGGTTAAAAACGGACTTTAAGTTTACATTTATTACCTCGTCCCATTGCTCTTCGCTCATTCGCATAAGCAAGTTATCTCGGGTAATACCTGCATTGTTAATTAAGATATCTATCCTTCCAAACTCTGCAACTACTGCGTCTATAAACGTTTGCGCAGATGTAAAATCGGCTGCATTACTTTGAAAACCTTTTACTTTAACTCCATATTTAGAAGATAATTCTTCTTCTAGGGCTTTTGCTTTTTCTACAGAACTGGCAAAGCTAAAAGCGATATTACAACCTTCTGCGGCATACTTCTCAGCTATCCCTCTTCCAATGCCTCTAGTGGCTCCAGTGATAACTGCTGTTTTATTTTCTAGTAACTTCATTTTTTGGATTTTGGTGTACAGCAAAGGTATTTCAAGCATTCACATTTCATAGTACGAATA
>DGBH01000051.1:8335-12131 GCA_002384205.1 Bacteroidetes bacterium UBA4009 | reverse complement strand
TTAGACGAAGCTTGGGATTTCTTTTCATCACCGAGTAACTTGAGTAAAATAACTCCGAAGGAAATGGGATTTATTATTACCAATACCCCTTCTCCTAAAATGTTTGAAGGTCAGATTATTACGTATAAAGTTAGTCCCGTTTTGGGTGTCAAAATAAACTGGATGACGGAAATAACCACGGTAAAAAAAGGAGAATATTTTATAGACGAGCAGCGTTTTGGGCCCTACGCCTTGTGGCATCACAGACACAGTTTTAAACCAGTACCCGGCGGTGTACAGATGAATGACGAGGTAAATTATAAATTACCTTTCGGCATTCTAGGCGATATTGCACACGCTTTTTTTGTAAAAAATAAACTCAAACACATCTTCGCTTACCGAGAAAAAGTAATGGTAGAAATGTTTGGGGTTTTGAAATAAAAAGGAATTCTTATTTTTTGTGAAGCTCAAAGTGAAAAGGTAAGAATTGGCCGGCATCTTGAGCACGATACACCGTATCTCCTCCATCCCACATCCAAATTTTTATAGGTGCTTTTTGTCTATTTTGTATATCGGAAATAACTTGTAAGCAACCCGCACACGGCACCAGCATTTGTGGCACTTCATATTTCGTAGATCTCGCATAAACAGCTAATTCCTTTACCTTATTAGCATCCAGTGTTTTTGCACTTTCAAATAAAGCCACTCGCTCAGCACATAATCCACTAGGGAATGACGCATTTTCTTGATTACTTCCGAGTACGACCTTCCCATTTTGATGGGATACCGAACAACCTACGTAAAACTCAGAATAGGGTGCGTGTGACTGCTTACTTGCTTCTACAGCTTGGTTCAGAAACACTTGTTCCTTTTGGGTTAAGTCTTGGTATAAAAACTCTTCTATACGTACTGTTTTTTCCATCTGTTCTAAATTGATACTGCAATATCTAAATATTTAGAGAACTGAGATACGAAAACAGAAAAATAATGTAGGTTTGACGCATTACCACCATGAAAAAAATAGTAGTCTTTGGTGCTGGACTCTCCGCCACCTACCTGATCTCGTACCTTGAGAATAATGCAGAAAAGTATTCGTGGGAACTTGTGGTGGCCGATATGAATTTAGAATTGGCCAAGTCAAAGTGTAAAAACAGTGCAACTACCTGTGTCCAAATCGATATTCACAACGAGGGAAAAGTAATTGAATTATTACAAGGAAGTACGCTGGCTGTTAGCATGTTACCTGCAAGTTTACATCTAACCATTGCCCACAAGTGCCTGGATATGGGTATACATTTAGCCACCGCCTCGTATTTATCGGATGAACTGAAAGCTCTTTCTGAAGCAGTAGAGCAAAAAGAATTGGTTTTTCTAAATGAGTGTGGACTAGACCCCGGCATAGATCACCTTTCTGCCATGAAACTATTGGATGAGATAAGAGAAAATGGCAATACAATTACGGAGTTTGAGAGTTTTACTGGAGGGCTAGTAGCTCCTGAATGCGAAGACAACCCGTGGAAATACAAATTTACATGGAACCCCCGAAATGTAATTTTGGCGGGTAGCGGTGGGTCGGTAAAGTTTATACACAACGGCCAATACAAGTTCATACCTTATCATCGAGTTTTTAGGAGGACCGAGCTGGTAGAGATAGCAGGATATGGCAAGTTTGAAGGATATGCTAATAGAGACAGTTTGAAATACCGCGACACCTATGAATTAAATAATGTAAAAACAATGTACCGTGGCACCTTTAGAAGACCTGGCTTTTCGAAGGCATGGAACTGTTTTGTGCAAATAGGCGCTACCGATGATTCGTATATCCTACCGTATTCTGCCAGTATGAATCACCGAGAATTCATCAATACTTTTTTAGCCTACCACCCTACCGATAGTATAGAATTGAAATTTAAATCTTATTTGGGAATTGATCAAGACGACATCTATGTTTGGGAAAAAATAGAGAGTACTGGGGTGTTTTCTGATGAAAAAATAGGCATAGAAAAAGATGCTACTCCCGCTCAGATCCTAGAACATATTTTGAAAAAGAAGTGGAGTATGAAAGATACCGATCGCGATATGATTGTGATGTGGCATAAAGTAAGCTACGAAAAAAACCGGCAAACCATGTGTGCTGAGAGTAGTCTAGTGATAGAAGGAGAAGACCGTATGCATACCGCCATGGCTAAAACCGTTGGTTTACCTCTAGCAATTGCGTGTAAACTAATCCTTGAAAATAAAATCGCTTCAAAAGGTTGTATTTTACCCACTACCAAAGATGTCTATATCCCCATTATGAAGGAGCTAGAAGAATTTGGGATTTCCTTTAACGAAATGCATTACTAACGAAGCGGTATTTCTTTTTGTGTAAAGGTATAAAAACTAAAAATACCTAAACCTTGATCTACGTTGCTGTATTGCCCAAAACCTGTAGCTAGCGGCCCTCCATAAATATGGGTGTTCTCTAGTATACTTTTGTAATACGAGAACATGTTTTCTGATATACAACTCAGTCTAAGCACTATACGTTGAGGTGCAAAAGAATTGAGAGTAAATTGATCTTTGGGAATCACTAATTCAAATTTCTTCTTTTGCCCTTCAAATAAAGCGTCATCAAAAAGAGAATAGCTATTATCCAAAATAACCGTGCGTAAGGTGGCCAGAAAAACCTTATCGCTTGAAGTAAAATCAGTAGGAATATTCGTATCTAACGAATCGTTTTTGACTAACTGCTTGCCTTGTGAAGATAATTGCAATAAATATTTATGTGCACCCGTTGGGTCATTTAAGCTAAATTTTAATCTATACGATACACTTTGCTCTACAATGGTGTCTATCTCCACAACTAGGCTATTTGCAGGTACAAGATCCATCGCTTTTATAGTAGGGAAATCACCATAAGCAACCTGCAATTCATACTCACTATTTGCTTTTGCAATATAGGGCAATGAAAATCGGCCACTATCCAGTATCACAGCATCGTTATACAACAATAAGCCATTTCTTTTGAGCACTATATTCATACTTCCTGATAAGGAGTTGAGCGAGGGAACCGATAGCAGACCTACGGATTGACTGAGATTACCTTGTATCAGACTGTCCTTTGCGATAATACAATTGAGAACCAGTTTTTTATCAAACTGTATTTTATCTATGCTCAATTCTTTTTCACAGCTGGCCAATGTAAGACCTAAAAATATGTACCCAAATATTTTCACAGCGAGAGCGTATACTTAAACATGGGCATAACAGGCAAATAGGATCTAGACTTTAAGCTGGGCTCATCATTTTTATTAATACCCAAGTACACCATAAATGGATTATGCTGATTATAGATATTATAAATCCCCAGGATAAGAGTAGACCTAAATTTAGCATAGGATTTTGTATGTACATACGATAAATCCAGATGATGTGTGCTTGGCAATCTGAAATTATTAACTTTTTCAAACTCTTCTATAATTACCTGCTCACCGTTGACCAATGCCATATAGCGACTAGTGGGAATCGTAATGGGATTACCACTTGCATAAGAAAATGAAACGATTAGTTTGTCCTTTGCATTTAACTTATGTTCAGCTAAAAGATTAACTTCATGTGGTCTATCATACCTTGAAAAATAAGCCCGATTATCATTAATTCCGGCAACGGTCAGTAAACTCCTACAGTAAGTATATGCAGCATATACGCTATAATCTGATTTCCGATATTTTAAGGCTAACTCTAATCCATACGCCCTACCTATACCACTCACTAAATTCTTGGTAAGATCGCCTTCTGCTGCTACAGGACCTCCGTTAGCAAACTCAAGCATATT
>DGBH01000051.1:1456-8041 GCA_002384205.1 Bacteroidetes bacterium UBA4009 | reverse complement strand
TATTGGTAGCCAAATATCAATTGGCAAACCCAGATTATTATTAGGTGCTTGATGTATAAATTGATTGACCACCGAAAAACCAAATTTAAGTTGGTTGTGGTTATTTATATTTTGAGTGAGAATAAACTTAGGTTGTAATCTAATGTAGTTAAATGTATCGCTATTAAAATACCTCAAGGCTAAACCATAGACCACAAACCCTCCTTTAAAGTAGGTTTTATTCTCCGCATAAACCATGGTTTCAGATGCAGTAACACTCTGGGTAGTTAACAGTGTATCAAAGGAGCTTACTAAGTTCGTCGTAGCATAATTCTGTTTGAACGGTTCAAAAGTGTAGAGAATAAATCCTGTTCCCACTTGCAGCATATTGTTTTTATTCAAAACAATATCGGCATTCATAGTTATTCTATTATCCGTAAGACCATTGCTATAGCTCAATTCATTTACCAATTCCAATTCTCTTTGATAGAGTGAATATCGATCTAAAAAATTAAGGTTATAGGTGCTTCTGGATACCTCTAGACGTGTTTGCACTCTGCTATTGGCCATGTAATGCCACTGGAAACCGACTAAATTATTACGCCAGCCTAACCCACTTTTAGTTTGTTCATCCGTTTGTTTCTCGTTGTCAACTAAAAACCTTGTTTCAAAGTTCAACTGATCTCCCCCATTATAGGACATTAAGCTAAATTGATTTTTATAATTCGGCTGAAAATGAATTTTACCAAAGATATCAAAGCACCATAATCTGTTGATACTCTTTAGATCACTGTTGTTATCTACCAATCGTTGAATCGGTAGGCTCAAGAGGTCAAAATACGTTCTTCTGGCAGTAAGCGCATAGCTTAATCTATCTTTTAAAATAGGGCCAGTAAAACTAAACCCACTGGATAAGATGCCTATATCTGCCTCGGCACTTATTTTTTGTTTATTCCCATTGTTTAATCCCACATCAATAACGCTGCTTAATCTATTGCTGTACTTCAAGGGCAATCCATCTTTATGCACATTGATGTTATTGATACTACTGGTATTGAGCACTGAAAACAAGCCTAAAAGATGAAACGTCTTATACACTGGAACTCCATCTATAAGCGTACCGCTTTGATCCGGACCGCCTCCACGTACTATTAATCCTCTGTTACCAAACGAAACATTACTAACACCGGGGAGTAGCTTTACATTATTAAGCGCATCGGTCTCTCCTCCTACCGTCGGCACTATTTTTTCTGATGGGCTAAGTTCGTCAAAGTTTTTTAAGGGAAGTTTTATACTATCGCGTTGGTTTACTTCTATCTCATTAAGCGTGACAATAGGCACCATTTTAATATAAATAAACTTATTCTCGGATGGCTTAATAACCACTTTTATAAGCTGAAAAAGCGGGTGATAAGCGATTACCTCTAGCTCCTCTTGCGTTGTATAGATGCTAAATAGGCCATTTTTATCGCTTTCTAATGCTACCGCGTGTGCAGTGTATGTAATACTTACACCCGACAGGCGCTCGCTGGATGCAGAATGAACTATAGATCCTAGCACATAGAACTTAGGCTGCTGTATAAGCGTAATTCCCAGAGTGTTACTATATGCATAATCAATTTCACATTTTTCTCGCACCTCATCAAGAACAGCTCTAAGTGTGGTATTTTGTACTTTGATTTGAAATTTAGCTTTTTCTATTACATCGTTTTTATAATTGAACGACACATTAGTTTGAGTAGCAAGCAGATCAAGACATTTGGAGAGGTTGCCTTTACACTCCAATGCACGAATGGGGGCATCGAGATTTGATTGCGCTTCCACATGAATTGTAAGAAGAAAAAAGAGTGTTATGTAAGAAAGAGTTCGCAACCACCGCAAAGTAATTGCAATTGGTTATTTCACCACAATAGTATTTTCTATTAATGCAAAATTTTTACCAGAAACTTGATTAAGTATTGCGAGACATGCATCTAAATCGTCTTTAGGTAGATTTAAAGTATAACGTTCTTTCAATAATCGTGAACTAACATTAAACTGAACATTGTACGATAGTTTGATTTGCCCAAGAACATAAGAAAGCGGTGCGTCCTGGCATGAAATCATTTCTAACCATGCAACGGGCTCTTTGAATGATAAAATAGATAGAACGTCTCCTGAGAGGATAAGACGTTGACCTGGTTTCAACATCTTCAGTTCATCCTTAAAGCTAAAACCAATAGAGCCTTCGTACAATTCAATAAGTGTGAAATTTGATTTAGAATCTGTAAATACGTTAAATTGGGTACCGTATACTTCTACATCACCATTACACGTGTGCACTACAAAATTATTTTCACCCTTGGTAACCTTAAACTTTGCCTCACCTTCTAAGCTTAGTTCACGATGATTCCTATTAAATTTTTCAGAAAAGATATGGGAGTTTGAGTTTAATATAATGGTAGACCCATCGGTTAATATTTCTTGAGTCACCACTTTCCCAGAGGTAAGAGAAATATCTGTGGAACCAAAAAACCACATCCCAACGGTTAGCGCTGCGAGTAATAAAACACTTGCAGCTACTTTAAGCCATCTAAGACTATATGCCTTTTGGGGTTGTGTAATTTTATGTTGAAACGCATTCCAAGAATTCTCTACCTCACTTGTTTCATAGGTTAGTTCACCGGTTACTGTATAAAGTTCGCGGTATTCCTCATAGAGATGATTTATTTCCTTATCTACTTCGAGTTCTTTTTCAAAAGCACGCGCTTCCTCATCAGACAAAGTGCCTATCAGGTAGCTAAGGATAATATCTTCTCTTGTATGCTTCATTATAGCTTAGTAGCTACTGTCGTTTTAAGATATGATAGCGTTTGTTTATTGTAGTCGCTCTCGCTTACCCACAGGTTAATTTCTTTGGTTTCCTCTTCGGTGCATTTTCCAAATAAAAACTTTAGTAAGATGTTAGATTCCCAAATCATAAATTGTCTATTAGTTATTAGGTAGTACACTATTTTCATCCTACACCCTTACTTAAGTTTTAAGTTTTCTCTGCATATTTTTAACGCCTTTGTAATTTGAGCTTCGACCGTCTTGGTAGAGATATCCAAAAGTGCTCCTATTTGACCATACGATAGTTCATCAATTCTACTCATGGCAAAGATTTGCCGACATTTAGGAGGTAACAAAGTCATAATACGTGCTAATTTTAGGGCTTGTTCTTTTTCTAGCAGATGGCCATCTGCGGTAAACGAACTTTGGGCATCATCAGGAAAAATAGAGAGTGTTTCTATTTTTTTTTGTCTGTTGAAATTAAAGCAACGATTCTTTACCGCTGTAAAAAGATACGATTTGAGACTCTCGTCAATTTGAAGCTTATCTCGCTTATACCAAATAGTAACAAATACATCATTTACAATTTCAACGGCATCTGAAGAGCTATGAGTAAGATAAGTGGCAAAATGGACCAATGAAGGCTGATGCTTTTTATAAAAAACCTCAAAAGAATTTGCACTTTGCTCCAAATTTGTATCCAACTGAAGTTCAAAACAACATCTTTTTCTTTAAAAAATCACACAACAGAGCGTATTCTTATCAAAAGTTATTTTTGTGTATACTAGATCATAAAATTCACTCCCCAAAAATGATCTAAATAATTATTAGGAATACATTTCATAAATTTTAACTTTGCACTCCTTTAAAAAAGGACTTATAATCAACAAAGGTCAGATGGCCGAGTGGCTAGGCTCAGCTCTGCAAAAGCTGCTACACCGGTTCGAATCCGGTTCTGACCTCACAATCTAAAAACCTAATCCTTAGCGGATTAGGTTTTTTTGTTTCATTATACCAAAAAACAAGTTTATTTTTAGCTTAGAAAATCAACATACTTATGAAGAAATACCTACTCCTCACAGCTTATCTTCTTATCCAGCACGCTACTTTTGCTCAATTTCAGGTAATTCCAGTCAGCATTACGGACAATCTAACTAAGCCCTCCATTTCTTTTGACAATCTAAAAAACAAAAGCTCTACGCAACCTAAATCATGTGATGAGGATACTCTTGAATATGCCAGATACAAGGCATCATCCTTTCAAGCTATTTCTATTTCTAGCGGCTTTGCACTTGGTCAGTATTACGACTCTCCTGACAGCGTAGAAATAACCGGAGCCACTTTCTATGGTTGGGTTATATCCACCAGTAATGACAAGGTAGATATAACAGTTCGCCTATATGAAGTGGGAACAGACTCGCTTCCCACAGGAAGTGCTATTAGAACTAAAACCATTAAAATAGATACTACTTTTGGCGGTGGAGTTCTTACCGTTCTTAGAAAAAGTCTAACTTTTGACACCGCATTTATTACCGATAGACCCTATTTACTTACTATTTCATCTACCAATTCTATTCGAACAGGTATTGTTTGTAACGGTTTTGCCGCGGGGGACGGTTTAGGTGAGAATCTGATGTGCGGTACCGTTTCTAACATATGGTATCGAGGTCTTAACTTGAACATATCAGGCACCTCACTCGATTGCGATTTGTTATTAGAGCCACATGTAAAGTATGAGACGTATGCCGAGTTTAGTCTTGCCAATTGTTACAACTACCTAGACTCTTTGTCTCCTAATAATGTAAGTTCTCCATTTTTAAAACACCGAATGTATAACCGTTATATGAGTTATGGTCTTGGGCAGTATTCGTATTATTGGTATTACGGAGCCGGAACGAGTTCTCTTTATGGCGAAAATGCTAAACAGAAATTGGCTTACCCCAGCAACAGAAATGTAATGCTAATTACTACAATGTACGGATATAGAAATGGTGCAAACTGTAAAGACACTGCTTACCAGCAAATAGACTATAAGCCGAGTACACTTAGCTATTTTGTAGATACACCTGTATGTGCTGGGAATAGTACTACTATTCTTGCTAGCTCAGACGCTCAGGTTTATTGGTACCAAAACTCATCTTCTTTACCTATAGATTCCGGAAAACAGTTTACTACACCCATACTAACAGGCAATACTAATTATAAAATCCAAGCCAGAAACAAATCGTGCTCAAGTAGCGTAAAACAGATTCTCGTTGCGGTAGCAGAACAGCCTTCAATACCCCTAACAACCAATGATAGCATTTGCCTAAACGCAAAGGCAAACCTATCTGCTTCTGCAGATTATGGGCAAATTATTTGGTGGACCGATTCTGTGGGAGGAACCGCTGTAGACACCGGTGAAGTATATATTACAGATGTTCTTCAATATTCAAAACAATACTATGCTGAAGCCAATAATCGTGGTTGTATTAGCTCCAAAAGAGCTATAACGTATGCTAATGTGAATGCAAATAATGCCCCGTCTGACCCCATTACAAATGAAGACAGCACCATATGTATACATGACGGAACAGCAGAGTTGACGGCCACTGCAAGTAGCTCAAATAATATAATGTGGTACGACGTAGCTTCTGGCGGAACACCTGTTCATAATGGAAGTTCGTATAGTTTTATCCCTACTAAAACAGGTTCTACTATTTTTTATGTAGAAGCCTATGACGGACAGTGTGCCAGTACACGAGTGCAAAAAAGGGTGCTCGTTTGGAATTTTCCTAGTGTCACTATTCAAGATAAAGATACTCTTTGTATTGGCGATACGTTAGACGTTATTTATTCTAATTTTAGTGGCTCTATACGATGGTTTGATCAAGCAAATGGAGACACAGCTCTTTATGATAATGATACGGTAAGGCTTTTCAACCTTGCAGGTAATCGTTCCTTTTACTTAGAGCCCTATAGCCTTGTCTGTAGAGATACGTTACGCCATAAATTAACTATTAGTGAATTGAGCCCAGGAATACTAAGTAATATCAAGGGGGCTACTATTTGTTCTAATGAAACAGCCACTTTATCTGCCGCTACCACTGACGGATCCGTTATATGGATGACACAACCAAACATAAGTGCCATAGTTGCCATAGGAAACAATTACACTACAGGTTCACTCACTTTAAACGCAGAATATTTTGTTGCGAGTAAAAACTTTCAATGCATTAGTGAAATTAATTCGGTGATGGTATCTGTTAATCCGCTACCTAGCTCTTCCTATAATTATCAAGTTAATACAATAGGAAACTTTACATTCACTGCAGACAATGCAGGACTTGTATATTCTTGGGATCTAGGAGACGGGACGACCAAAAACACGAGAAGTGTGACATACCAATATACTAAAAATGGTAATTTTGATGTCGTATTAACCACCACTGGAGCCAATGGATGTATAGCCCAAACGACTAAAAGTATCAAGGTTGCTGGGCTTACCAATGCTATACATAATCAAGATATGGAGAAGACCGTTATTTGGCCAAATCCAAGTAATCACATTATCCATGTAACCAGTAATCTCATACATGGTCAACTGTCTATTATGGACGCACTTGGTAAGTTAATAGAAAGTCAAGTGCTGATCAATGGAAGTGCAGAGATAGATGTCAAAAAATCAAACTTTAAAGCGGGTATGTATTACCTTAAACTAAGTGATGATAACCAAACTCAATTCCATAAGATAATAATCGAATAGCGAATAGAGACTCGATGAATAAAAAAAGGGTTCTGAATATATTCAGAACC
>DGBH01000051.1:949-1293 GCA_002384205.1 Bacteroidetes bacterium UBA4009 | reverse complement strand
ATATATTCAGAACCCTTTTTTTTATATAAATATGTTGACTGTAATTTTTACTGATCTACTCCTCGTGTAACTGAGAAAACACCTAAAGTAACATCAACGGATTGACCTGTTTTGAGGTTTTTTACGGTACCACTAAATGTACCCTTTATTGTACCACCAACAGGTCCATATTCTGTAATATCTACGGTAAAAATAGAACCAGTTGCACCAAACTCCTCACGATAAACCGTATTAAGCTCACCTCTCCCACATGCAAATTCAAGATTTCCGCCTGCCATAGTAAAGGTACCTTTATTAGTTCCCGTGAATTTTATGTCAAAGTTAGCTGGACCATTTTTAGAATC
>DGBH01000051.1:364-810 GCA_002384205.1 Bacteroidetes bacterium UBA4009 | reverse complement strand
TAGCTGGACCATTTTTAGAATCGATACCATCTACAGCTATTGTTGTTTTACTAGTAGATACAGAGTAGGCACCTGTAGCTCCTTCTTTAGATGTAACTAACTTATACAGTTTAATACCTATATTGATTTGGTTGTCTATTACCGCATTTCCTGAAGTATCTCCAGTATTTGTTGTATCAATTGGTGTAGGCGTAGCTACAGGTTTGTCAGAGCACCCTGTTGAAATACTTCCTATATATACAGTAGAAAGTACAATTAAAATTAAACTAATTTTTTTCATGATGTAAATTATTTCTTGTGCAATTATACAATTCATTTTAATAAAAGTGGTTAGTCACTTCTATCTCCATTTATTCATTAGATGATTAGAGTACTCTCGATTAAGGCTTGCTCTTCATTTTTGGATAACAATTTGCCATGTGAACTGCCTTTATAGGTGATACGAT
>DGBH01000051.1:0-138 GCA_002384205.1 Bacteroidetes bacterium UBA4009 | reverse complement strand
TCCTTCTATTTCCAAATAGGTAGCCTCTGGCAAACAAATTACTTTTGAATATTGATTGGCCACTAAATACTCCTCCAGGCGCTGTTTTCTGGTCTCACCTCCATGATTATCTAAAACAGCCTCTGTATAATGAGATCG
>DGBH01000148.1 GCA_002384205.1 Bacteroidetes bacterium UBA4009 | reverse complement strand
TCGGGCCTATTTTTTTTGTAATTATTTTTGCAACCTTTGTACATAAGTGGTGTCTAATCTAATAACAAAGCAAGTTGATTGATGACAAGGAATTAATATTACGTTGTCAGGACAACGATCGATTTGCTCAAAAAATGCTCTTTGAAAAGTATGCCAGCAAGATGATGGCTATATGTATGCGGTATTGTGACAATCAAGAAGATGCAAGGGATTTGCTTCAAGATGGTTTTTACAAGATATTTTTAAATATCAAATCTTTTAGAGGAGGTAGTAGAATAGACACTTGGATGACCCGAGTAATTATTAACCTAGCTTTAAATAAAAGAAGATTAGGTAGGTACAAGTACGACCATTACGAGTTTGATTCTCAATATGAATTAGCGAGTGAAGAAGTAGAAGAACCACCTATTGAAGATATCGAGCCCGAGACTGTTTTAGAAGCTCTTAACCAGCTTCCTGAAATTTATAAAATAGTGCTAAACATGTACGCCATAGACGATTTGTCTCACCAAGAAATAGCTAAGCAATTAGGTATTTCTATTGGATCATCAAAAAGTAGACTTTCCAGAGGACGTGTGTTACTAAACACCTTGTTACAACGTAAATAGAGGCTTTAGATTGGATAAATTACAACATATCGACCAACTTCTCAGAAGTGCTGCACAAGAGCCCGCCAATGCCTTCGTGTTTGATGCTGACTGGGATGTTATTGAGAAAAAATTAGGGCGTAGAAAGAACCGCATATTTGCGTTGTGGTTCTTTCTAGCTTTGATTTCAATTTCCCTAACAGGAAGTGTGATTTATTCCACAAGACACACTACTTCAACAGACATTGTTACTAACAGAATAAAATCAGCAAACTCTCCTGAACATTATAAATCTGAATTCACCCCCCCTAAAACTCAGAAAAAAACCTCATCTGCAACACTTTTACATGCAAATGAATTAGGCAGCTCTACTGTTAAGAAAGCGCATAATGCTCCGCATTCTTCTAAGGGTTTAAATTCTCTGTTCGCATTACATCGTGACGTAAGCTGGTTTGACTACCAAGATCTTTCAAACTCCATTTTTAAACAAGCTACTGTTGTTAGTCTGTATGATTGGGAAATAGATTATTCACGAAATTTAGATAAATTAGAAATCGCCAATACCCTAGAGTTAACAGTTGCTAAAATTAATGCAGCCCCGAACTTAAAAACACGCTGGGAAATAGGCCCTGCATTTACTCCAAGTTTAAGTGGGAGACTCCTTTCTGAAAACAAAAACAACCCCAATCTCATTAATCCTTTATACAAATCTCTTGTTGCTAACAGTGAGAGCATTGCGTTTTCTAACAGTTATGGCGTAAATATTCAATATCACAGTAAATCTAATTTTTACATCAGCAGTGGGCTATTCATATCCCAACGCGGTGAAAAAGTGGACTATGATTATTTGATTACGAATTTTGAGAACAGAATATCGGGTGTAGTAAGTAGCTATTCAGAATTAAAGCCTTCTGCTTATGAGAAGGTTGAATATTCTGGGTCAAATTCTTATCATTTTATAGAAATTCCATTGAACATTGGCTATAAACATGCCATTTCGAGTAAATTTGAGTTAAGAAGCCAAATTGGTCTCTCCTATATGGCACTAAATCAGAGTCAAGGTAAAAAAGGAGACCCCATATCCCTTCGATTAAATGATTTAACCAGTTTGAATTTTAATACTCAAAATATAGCAGCCAATGTTAAGACCGGCATATTCTATAATAAAAAGAATGTCGCCTTGGGATTAGAGCCTATGTTTGGTGTTAATTTAAACACCCTAGATCAAAACAACTCTTTAATTAAAACAAAGCCTTACAGCTGCGGAATTAATCTTAGTACTAACTTTAAAATTTATAAAAAATGAAGAGATTAGTATTACATATCTTTGTTTTTTTAGTGTTTATCACTGTAAATGCCCAGGTACTAACCCCTATGGGTTCTGGATTACCGGCTTCACCTGAAAAAATAGCCACCAACAAGGATAATCTAATGGTAGCCTATACCAATCTTTCTAACGAAATCGAATTGCAGATGTGGAACGGGGATTTTTGGCAAAAACTGCCAAGTCCCAATTTGCCCAAAGTAGGAACAAGTTCGAATGGATTTTACCAAATTATTGATTTGATTGCATTTGAGGGAAATACTTATCTCTTGACCGGTTATAAAACAAAACTTGACCCAAACGCCATCAATCAAATAATCAAATGGGACGGCTCCACATGGACAGACGTTCCGAGTACATTCATTCACACAAGCACAACTATTGATAAATTATTTATACAAAATGGGATATTAAAGTGTGTTGGCAAATTTTCTCAAGGATCAAACAGTTTTAATATTCTGAAACTATTAGGGAATAACTGGATTCCTGAAGGAAATTCAATAACTAGCCTGTCTTCAGATGGTTTTAATTCAATAAGCTTCGCTAACAATCAGCTAATTGCAACAGGAAAATTTACTACTCCAATATCTGCTAATGTTACTTTAGCCATTTGGGATGGTGCTGCCTGGAAAGCCGCAGAATATCCACCGTTCTTGGGACAAAATATATCCCTTGGAGAATATGGTAACACCACTGTGGTTTACGGTAAATCAAAATTCAGTTCAGAATCAGTAAAACGAAACGTGAAAGGTGTTTGGCAAGATATGTCACAAGGCCTGGAGAACTATACCATTGGAAACATTGCTCAATTTGCAGAAGTGCATCAGCATTTGTTTGCGGTAGGTGATTTTGTGAATAAAGCATCTAATAAAGCATCTAATTTAATGGTATATGACGGTTCAATATGGTCTGAAACCAATCTAAACCTTAGTGAAATTGAACAACTTCACTCTTGGAAGAATAGTGTTTTAATCTCAGGAGACTTTAGTGATAATGCAAGATTAAACGGAATTGGGCAGGTACTACTGGACAAGGCACTAATCGTTGCCCGAGTTTATAATGACCTAAATAACAACTGTACTAAAGATTCTAACGAACCTTGGATGGCAAATTATCCGTTAAAGTCAAGTAAGTACTTAGGAGATCTGATAACAGATGTAAATGGTCAATTATATTTTCCTACAGAACTTGAAACGCATACTGTTAATGCTGCTAATTATAATTATTATGAAGCTACTTGTCCTGACGTTGAAGTAAATGCAACAGAATATAAAACATATTACGGAACTGCATTAGGCGTAAAATTAAAATCCGACATTTATGATGGTGTAATAACAGCAATTGACGACCGTAGTTATAAAGCGCTTAATGGAGAAACAAGAAACGCTAAGATTATCGTTCATAATATTGGCAGCTTACCTATAATCAATGCAAAAATTATTTTAAATCTTAGCGGCGGTTTAGGCTCTTTTACGTCCACTAAGCCATATGATTCTTATGAAAATGGAGTAGTCACTTATACGACGACAGTTGGCGCAGGGCTAAGTTTTGATTTTGAAGTATCTTTCTTAATAGAAGACGAAAAGGATGCATTTGTCGATGCACAATTAAAACTAAATGACACGCAAAAGGATGAAGATTTATCAAATAATTCGACTAATCTGAATTATCAAATCGGCACGACACAATACAATTACAAGAATTGTGGTAATGGTAAGATAATCAGTCCAACAACAACCACTCTTTCCTATAAAATTGGTTTCAAAAACTACAACGATCGGAATATTGTGGCAGTAAAAATTGTGGATGAGTTTGATTCTGATATCACTATTAAAGGAAAAGTAAACACTATCACTAGTTCGCAAGATGTTAATGTAGTAAATGAATGGGAAATCGCGAATAACCGCCACAAAGTAATTACCACTTTAACTGGCCTTAATTTGACTCCTTCTGGCAGCGATGATGCAAATTCTAACGGGTTTGTTGAATATCACTTAGACCTTTTACGAAATTCTTTAATAAAAGGAATGGATATCTGCAATACAGCTAAAATTTATTTTAGCTTTAGTGACGGCACTTTTGATGAAGCCATGATTACCAATACGGTATGCAGTGAAGTAGCAGACATACTTGGCATTATAAATAATACACAAACGCCTTCCTACCTAAATGATTTAAACATAGGCCCCAATCCAGCATCTAACTTCGTTACTTTTGAAAATAATAGTAATAAAGAATACCATATTGCTGTTGTGAACGCCTTGGGTCAAGAGTTAAACACGATACAACTAAATGGCTATGCAAAAACTATTTTGGATGTAAAACATCTAAATTCAGGAGTTTATACCATTTATGTTGACGGCATCTTTGCAAAAAAATTAGTCCTAGCTAGATAGCTACCGCCAAAGACACCACACTAAGTTTTAATCCCTCTACTTCCAAAAGTGCGTTTCCGCATGCTTCTATTGTAGCTCCTGTAGTAATTACATCATCTATTAGTATTACATGCTTGTTTTTGAGTACTTGCGGCGTTACCACCTTAAATATTTCACTTGAATTGATAAATCGCTCATATCGCTTTTTATTAGTTTGAGTTGAATTGTATTTTTTACGGATAACCGAATCGGCACTTACGATTTGACCCATCACTTGAGACATGCCAAGAGCAATTAAATTGCTTTGGTTATAGCCTCGTTCTATTTCTCTTTTAGGGTGTAATGGTATTGGGATAATTACATCGGCATTGGTTAATTGTGGTATTTTAATCATTGCTCGCCCTAAGACCTTTCCCATCTCAATGCCTAAGTTATGATTTTCCTTATATTTTATTTCATGCAATATATTGCGCACATCGTTATTCGAACTAAATTGAAGGTAAGAAGATGCATATTCTAACTTTAATCTACCCCAAAACTTTTTTGACACGCTGTTTTCAGCGTTTAAATAATTTTCAAACTTAGGAAGCCTATGGTAACACAAATCACAAATGGCTTCTTCTTGAAATGTAAGATAGGCATCACAACAAACACATAGGTTTGGAAATAGCAAGTTGCTTAGAGAGTTCAATAATTTATTCATTTAGCATGAATTTAATTCAAATAGAACACCTTTGCAAGTAAATATGTTTGAGAATAAAGAAAAAACCGAAATTAATAAATTGGGAGAATTTGGTCTTATAAAACACCTTACCAAAGAATTCACCATCAAACATAATGAAACAGCATATGGTATCGGCGATGATGCCGCTGTAATTGCCAGTAACCAAAAGCAGCAAGTAATAAGCACCGATTTATTTATAGAGAATATTCATTTTGACCTAATGTATAGTCCACTTATGCATATTGGCTATAAATGTATAAGTGCTAGCGTAAGCGATATATGCGCTATGAATGCTATTGCAAGTCAAGTTTTAGTAAGCATCGCATTATCCAGTAAATATTCGTTAGAGGCAGTGGAAGAACTGTATCTCGGCATAAAAGCGTCTTGTGACAAATATAACTTAGAATTAATTGGTGGAGACACCAGCAGCTCCGTAACTGGACTTATGATAAGTGTCACCGTTATAGGTTACGCCGACGAGAAAAAGATTGTAAAACGATCAGGTGCTAAACCAGGCGATTTACTCGTAGTCTCAGGTGACCTTGGAGGCGCTTATATGGGTTTGCAAATGTTAGAACGAGAGAAACAGGTTTTTTTAGACCAAAAGGACATGCAGCCTGATTTGGAAGGACAAGAATATATCGTTGGTCGTCAGCTTAGGCCTGAAGCTCGAACAGATATCATTGAGTTGCTGGACGAAATCGGAATCATACCTACGGCCATGATTGACATATCTGATGGACTATCTAGTGAGATATTTCACTTATGTAATCATTCGAAAATAGGAATGCGGGTATATGAAGACAAACTTCCTATTGACCAGCAAACGTATGATACTGCCTTAGAATTTAATCTTGCCCCTACAACCTGCGCTATGAACGGCGGGGAGGATTACGAATTGCTGTTTACCCTGCCACAATCCGATTATGATAAGGTAAAAAATTCTATAGAGCTAACCGTAATCGGTTACTGCACAGAGCCACACTTAGGGCTAGAAATGATCACTAAATCTGGTAACGTAGTGGTGCTAGAAGCACAAGGTTGGGAGAACTTTAAGGGATAAGTACTACAAATACTTGTCTAGTATGGTTTGAAGCTCTTCCTGGCTGTGATAGCCGGTTTTATCATATACTTCTTTGCCTTCTTTGTAAAGCTTTACTAGTGGGATGCCACTAATGCCAAAATGCTGTGACACTTCTGTGCTTTTGTCTGTATCTACTTTTAGAACTGTAAGTTGATCCTTGTACTTTTCCTTTAGTGCTTCAATATGTGGCGCCATCATTCGACAAGGACCACACCAAGTAGCTTGAAAATCAACTAATACCAAAGGGCTAGCAGCGATTTCTTCAGTATATCTGGCTAAACTATAACCATCGTCATTTTTTGAACCATTAGAAGCAAGTGGTAAACCGACAGATTGCCATTTTAGAATACCACCTTCTAACTCATATACGGTATAGCCCATTTCTCTCAACATAGCTGAGGCCGTAGCACTTCTTCCCCCTGACTTGCAATACACCATAACTGGCTTTGTTTTGTCAACATTTGCAGCCAATTCAGCAAAATTAGCAGCACTTACATCTATATTTTTTGATCCATCTAGGTGATTCATTGCGAACTCTTCTGGGGTGCGCACATCTAACAAAGTAAAACTAATAATCTCTTCCATTTTGCCTTTGAAAGAGGTCGGATCTAACGGCGTTGAGCCATCCGTACTTTTGTTTGCGGTGCCGCAAGAAGCCAGAGCAACGAGCGAAAGCAGAATAAGTGAGTTTGTGATTTTATTCATTTCTATTTATTTCTAAAATTTCTTCTAATATTTTTCGGTCGTTGCAAAGTTTAGGAATCTTATTCTGTCCACCTAACTTCTTTTTCGATTTTAACCATTTATAAAATGTTCCATTTGAACAACTCACTATTTCCAAACGTTCTAAGGCTAAATTTGCTTTGCGTTTTGCTTCATAATCAGAATTTCTATTTTGTAATTCTTGGTCTAACACCTCTTCAAAATGTGATAATGATTTAGGCGGTGAATTGAATTCAATAGCCCATTGATGACGCCCTTTATTTTTTTCATCCAAATAGACAGGAGCTGCGGTAAATTCAGACACCTCGCAATCACATATTTTTTGCGCTTCTACTATTGCTTCCTCTGCATTTCCTACCATTAACTCTTCGCCAAAAGCATTTATGAAGCTCGAGGTACGACCGGTTATTTTAAATCGAAACGGATTCTTGGATGTGAAGGAAATGGTATCCCCCAAACTATAACGCCATAATCCTGCATTGGTAGAAATAATCACAGCATATTCCGTATTCAGCTCCACCTCATCTATCCAATATGTTCTTGGTTTATTGGTATGAAAATCTGACATAGGAATAAACTCATAAAAAATACCATAATCCAACATTAGCGTCATGTCTTTCCCCTCTTTATCTTGTAAACCAAGAAATCCTTCAGATGCATTATAGGTTTCACGATAAGCTATATCACCGCCTATTAATTGTTCAAATTGTTTTTTGTACGGTATAAAACTAACGCCTCCATGTACATATAATTCAAGATTAGGCCAAACCTCTTTGATACAACTAGCTCCTGTTTTTTCCAAGATGCCGCGAAGTAATAGTAAGGTCCATGATGGTACGCCTGATATATTGGTCACATTTTCTTTGGAGGTAGTCTCTATCATTTTTGCCATTTTAATTTCCCACTCTGGCAATAATGCTATATCCAAGCTTGGAGTCGCCAAAAAATTAGCAATAAACGGCATATTATTCATCATTACGGCACTCAAATCACCATAAAATGAGTTTTCGGAAAGTGTGTTTACTTGATGGCTGCCACCTATCATAAGCCCCTTGCCTTGAAAAACTTTAGCATCGGCATTATGATAATAATACCATGCTAGAATATCTCTACTCCCTCTAAACTGACAATATTCAAGGGCATCATAACTTACAGGAATAAACTTACTCTTGTCAGATGTAGTTCCGCTAGACTTGGCAAACCAATTTATATCTCCAGACCACAACACAGATTGCTCCCCACCCATCATTCTTTGTATATATGGTTTTATACTGTTATAGGTGAATAGCGGAACAGTTTCCATATACTGTGAAATCGTGTGAATAGTATCAAAATTAAACTCCTTACCGAATACTGTTTTTCGGCCCTCTTTGAGGAGCGCATTGAATGTGCCAAGTTGCACCTCTGCTCCGTTGTTAAATGCATACACCATGGTTGAAATTCTTTTTTTAAGATTCCACGCCATAAAGGAGTTTACAAAAGAGAGCATAGGTTAATTGAGGTAAATAATAAAATCGCGGATTAGCTGAAAACTCCTATCGTAATACTGACCTAAATGAAGATTTTTAGGGCTGTCATTAGGGCTATGGTAAAAAGTATAATCTCCCATTAGGTATATAAAAAACGAAGGTACGCCTGCTTCGGTGAAATAGTAATGGTCGCTATTAGCCGCCTTTCCACGCGATTTAATCAACGGCAAATAATCATTTTCTGTGTTTATTTTAGTTAAGGCTTCGTATTCGTTTTTATAAATGCTCCCGTTCACGATTGTTGCCCCTTTATCTCCACTTCCCATTAGATCCATATTAAACACAAATCGGGTATTAACCAAGGGAACAGTGGGTTGTCTTACATAGTTTAGGGAGCCTATCAAGCCCGCTTCCTCTGCACCAAATGCTATAAATACAAGACTATATCGTTGAGGATGATCAACAAAATAGGTAGCCAAATCTAACATAGTCGCTATGCCACTTGCATTATCATTTGCACCATAAAAGATAGCTTCTCCCATTTTACCAAGATGGTCATAATGCGCACAGAGAATAATAAAACTATCCGGTTTTTCTGCACCAGGCACATAACCTATCACGTTTTGAGATGCGTAGTTCTTTATAAAATTCGCTTCTATCGTTATGTTTATCTCTGACGCATAGCGATCAAATACAGAGTCTAGTAATTCTATCTCGGTGTTTTTACTTTGGTTCTTCGCTACGCTCCATGTAAGACTTGATTTTAACTGAATAAATGTAGCGCCAGATAGACTCTTTTTTATTTTAGCCGCATTTTCTGCCAGTACTTTATTAGTTGCTTCATAGGAACACAACACGGGTACAAATCCTTTTTTAATTGCACTTTTAACCTTCTTAACTGCCTTGGGCGACGACAATAACTTGGGCGAAACGTAAAATACTTTATAGTTTCCCTTGGCAGATTTTGCCTCAGGAGCCACTAAAAAATCAAAACCAGGTCGTAAATCCTTTTGGTCTACTTTGACCTGGGTCGTATTAAATGTATTTACATTAAGTACAAATGGATTTAAGAAATCTGAACTATATCCTTGTAAACCTATATC
>DGBH01000042.1:809-5406 GCA_002384205.1 Bacteroidetes bacterium UBA4009 | reverse complement strand
TTAGATAATGCTGCAGGATATTTACCAAAGTTATAAACTCCTAATACTTGCGCAGGATTGATATATTGCTTACGTGAAGCTATTTGTGCATTACCTGTAAATGCAATAGCTACACAGAAAAAAATAAGTAAAGTATTTTTCATGGCTTGATTTTATTAAAATTTAATTTTAGCAAGATTTAATGTATTTGCAGCAACATCATATTGGTACAATGTAAAGTATCCATCTAAAGATAACATGCCTTCTCTAGCAAAATAGTCTTCCATAAAAGTGGAACCAAATCCAACGTTATATGATTTACGCTGAGGAAGGACATTATAATCTGTCCCAATAGGTGTTCCCCAAAAAGTGCGCTTATCTAATTCTTCTTTGCCTTTGTTAAGATCTATAAGAGTAAAATAATTATGCATTTGACCGTAACCCCTAGAAACTATTTTACCGTTATACATTCCTTGGTAACTAAAAAGTCCATTTTGATGCATTTTTGGTCTAGCGCTGTTCGCACTGCCAAAACTCCCAAGTTCTAATTCTATCGTTCTAGGTTGTTTCCAGATTCTTTTTTGTTTTTCCAGAGGATTATCTAGATTTATTAAATAATAATCGAGTAACTCCATTTGAGTGTAATAAGTATCTATTCCTGGATTTCCTGGTGTGGTAGACGGTACATTCTGCTTCCTATCTCGTGATAAATAGCTCTCACATATCAAATACGACTCTCCGTCTACTTGTACCACTTCGAGCATGTGTAAAGCCGGGGCTATTTGGCTATAAACGGGTTTGTCATCTGTCGTTTTATCGCCTAATTTTTGCTGTAATTCAAGGAAATCAACCAATACATCACTCTTAACAGCGCCACTCACTCCGTCTAAAGTAATTACACTCATAGCAAGAGGAATACCCTTGAACATTTCGGTACTTGTAGACCCAAAGTCTGATACCAACAAAAGATCACCATTACTTTTATACTCGAAATAATATGATGAAAACTGACCCGTCTTTTTAGGTACATCTACAAATGCTTTTTCTTGACCAGTGGAGTTTAATAAGCACAAGCCAAGATCTGCGTTCATTCCTTTTTTATATAAAATTGCCAGTTGTCCATTCTTACTTAAAACAACCTGTTCAATATCATATTTACCTTTCTCCGCTATTTTTTCATATTTCCATTGCTCCTCAAACGTTGTTGAAAATTGAGTAACTCTAAGTGCAGCGCCAACCTTAGGTATTTTTACTTCTTGTATAACCGTTATTCCTTTATCACTAATGAGTGTCTTCGAACCTTTAATCTTTTCTTCAAACGTAAGCGTATGCCTTGACGTTTCTTTCCCATCTGCATCTAGCAGGACAAATTCTCCTGTACTCATCATAAATACAGTACGTTCACCCATCATCCCAAATTTAGTAATTGTAGGTCTGTTACGATTCTGAAATTGTAACCGACTCAATTCTTCTCCCTCAAAAGACAAAATAATCAATTCACTCTGGTCATAGGTCTTCTTTAAGGGCGTCATCGTAAAAAGGAAATTCTTACTAGACTTAATGGCTCCAAAATAATCATAAGGGAGAGATGTTTCAAATTCAACTTGTGCTAGAGATGCACTAGAAACTAACAAAAAGAATGATAAGAGAAGACACATCTTTTGTGCTGCTTGTTTCATAATTAACCGGTTCATTGCGGGCAAATTTAACCGTTAATATGAAGTCTCTTTGTTAAAACATGATAATAATTAAAGTACTTTATTTTAACTTATAGCCAATTTATAGTCAATTCTTTACATAAACTTTCTAAGTCCTGAACTACCTTGTCATTCAGCGGAATCCCGGTTAAACTTCGTTCTTCTTCAATTAAGAATTCTTTTTCGCCTGGCACAAAAACTTCCTGAGACTCAACTATCCTTTCTGCATTTTTAAATGATTCTATCCAACGGTCCATGCTATCTTTAAATTCACTAGCAGGTCTAAAACCTTCAATCTCCATGGCGCCAACAAAATGCCCCAACCCTTTTCCAGGCAAATCAGGAAGCAAAGGTAAAAATGGCACAAATGGAGGAACCCACTTACCATAATTAGCTCCAGACAGAACGCCAGTTAGTATATCTACTAAACTTCCTAAAGCATATCCTTTGTGACTCCCTAATTCTTCTAAGCTACCCAAGGGGGTAAGCATACCTCCGTCTAGTAATTCATCAATATTTTGACTTGGATTTCCATGCTTATCTACCATCCACCCTAGCGGTATTTCTTTATTTTCTCTCTTAGCAATCTCTATTTTACCGCGTGCCACGGACGCGGTTGCCAAATCTATAACAAGAGGTTTTTGTTTTAGGGTAGGAAAGGCGTATGCAATAGGATTTGTACCTAACATTGCCTGCTTGCTATGGGTAGGAGGTATAAAGGGAGTCGCATTGGTCATAGCCATTCCAATCATGTCATGAGGAAGCGCCATCATTGCATGATACCCTGCTATCCCAAAATGATTACTATTCCCAATTGCTCCCCATCCACTGCCATATACTTTTGCCCTTTCTATGGCTATTTTCATTGCTTTAGGAGCAACCACAAGCCCTAAACCACTATCCCCGTCGATTGTAAAAGTAGACTTATGCTCCCGTATAATTTTTACTTTTGGTGACATATTAATACGTCCAGCTTTCCAAAGCGAGACATAACCAGATAGTCGAGAAACCCCGTGACTATCAATTCCCCTAATATCCGCAGTTACCAAAACATCTGCTGCCATCTCGGCATCTAGCGCATCACATCCCATGGATGTAAATACATTTATTGATAATTTCGTTAGCTGCTCTTTCGTAAATAGTTGCATTTCGGCACAAACATGCACCTTTTTTTTAGCATCCCTAAACCATAGATGTCAACTAATTAAAAATAAAGTAATTTGAATAAAAAAAATATTTCAAGACGAATGCAACATATTTGCATCGTAAGGAGTCTACCCATTGAACCAAAAAAGCCATTTTACTAAACCTAACCAATTGAATGAAGCAGATCTTATTAAAGGATGTATGGGAAATGATGTATTTTGTCAACAAAAGCTATATGAAAAGTTTTCTCCTAGGATGATGGGTGTTAGTCTACGATATTGCAACAGCAGAATGGAAGCAGAAGATGTTCTGCAAGATGCTTTTATTAAAATTTTTGACAAGATAAATACTTTTAAAGGTGAAGGATCTTTTGAAGGATGGATCAGAAAAATTGTCGTTTTTACTGCTCTTAAAAGTAATGATAAACGGATCGCGAAGTTTGAACCAGGAAATTTGGAAAACACTTCAGAACAAAGTCTTGATGCCGAAGCAATAAGTAACATGGAGACAGAAAGTCTTCTGAAAATATTACTAGAATTACCTACTGGATACCGAGCCGTTTTTAACCTTTATGCAATAGAAGGTTATAGTCATAAAGAAATAAGTGAAATTATGGGAATGTCTGAAGTTACATCCAGAACTCAATACAGTAGAGCGAAACAACATCTAATAAAACTACTTGCCAAGTATGGCATAAAGAGAATATGAACAACAAGATCGAAAATATCTTTAAGGAAAAATTTAATAGTTATGAATCAACGCCACGCGCTGATTTATTTGAGACTATTCAGATTAAAAGGGCAAAAAATAAGCGGTCTCAATGGTATTGGGCTGTATCTGGTTTAATGTCTGTTATAATTATTTCTTCTGTTGCTTACTTATCAAAAATTGAAAATCGGTTAATCATTCAAAAACAGCACCAACATGCGGAATCTTTACTGACACAAACAATAAAAAATCATGAAAATGCTGAGGATAAGAAAAGCAATAGAACTACCCATGCATTTAATGATGAAGAGGAAATGGTTGATATTAACACCAGAATAAACATATCTCAAGGGGATAAAAAACAGCTTAATTCTAATGTCAACTTCTAAAATTAAACAAGCTAATCCTTTACCCATTTTTCCAATAGTTAATCAAAAGCTAGCCGATAAATTTGCTGAATTATACCTACAAGAATAAAAACGTTGATCCTTCCAAAATTAGAATTTTTACAACTAAAGGCGAGATAAATGTTGACAAAACAAGTATTAGCACACCAAACATCGTAAGCAATCAAAGTGTAAATTCTGAAAACCAAAAAATAGCCCTAAAGGAATCAGTCGATGAGTTACCCTCTGCAAAACATGACGCTGAATCAAAAATAGACTTGGCGAAGGGAAAGAAGAAGTCTCCAAAAAAAGTTGTTAAAAAGATATCAAAATTGAAACACAGTCGAAATCGTAAGTCACAAAAATATCGATATCAGAATAATAGCTACCCAAAATATTAAGGCATTAAAAAAATATTAACTTGACAAAGAACAAATAGATAAACATAATGATCTATTAATAAATCAATAAATAACTACCATAAAATACCAGAAGATATATGATAAAAATACTACTAACTGAACCATGTTTTGGAAAAGCGATAGAATCTATTTATCTTTCCCCAGCGAAAACTAATGACATTTTTACAAACAGAAACAAAATGTTTAAATTACTTAAAAAGAGCGCTTTAGCTCTACTCTTTATTCTTCCATTTCTAGTCGGAAGCCAAAAAGCAGAAGC
>DGBH01000042.1:0-543 GCA_002384205.1 Bacteroidetes bacterium UBA4009 | reverse complement strand
AGTAACAGTCCGCTTCAAGTAAAATGTTCTAACGGTAGTTCTCAAAACGTAACACTAACCCTAATAAGTATTAGAGAAATAACTCCTATTTGTGCTACGGCTACGGGGGGGTGTTCACCCCAAAATACATACGGATCTGGAGAAGGTGTAGAAGAGCACACTTACAGAGGAACCCTAGACTTTAATACGTCTCCGCTCAGTGCCTTAAAAAATTGTACCGGCAAAATTACATTTGGTTCTGTGGGATATGCGCGTAACGGCTCCATTACAACAGGAGCTGCAAATTACAATTTATGGACAGATGCTGAGTTGGATTTAAAAAATGCGCCGTGTAATAATTCACCTACACTTACTTCTGAGCCTATCGCAATCCTTTGCTGTAATCAACCTTTCTTTTTCAATAATGGTGCGGTAGACAACATTGACAACGATTCTCTTTCGTATGCATGGGGACACCCCAGAAGTGCCGTTTCTACCAACATAGGATACGGAGGAAACTGGTCTTATAACTATGCCTTCAGTGTTTACGACCCTCGTAATCCT
>DGBH01000114.1:546-26505 GCA_002384205.1 Bacteroidetes bacterium UBA4009 | reverse complement strand
TTTTTTTACCCCAAAAATATGATGAAAAGTCACTGGTTTATTATTTAGTAAAAGATTTTGATTAGACGGAACGATTGGTGTGAATTATGTTAGCTGATCATGAAGAGATATGCGGGAGCAACACATGTTCTAGTCGCATGTTGTTATAGATAATGCTTTAAGAAGATTTTTATTCTTATCAGAATTAGTTTAGGAAACGTGTCTCATAGCATAACGAAAGTTTGACTTACCTAAAGGATATTGTTTTGCTTCTACTCTTTCAATATTTTAGATTAATACTTATTCGTGTTCGCTGAAGTATTCGTAAAAGTAAGGGATGGTTTCAATGCCTTTAAAAAAGTTAAATAGACCATATTTTTCATTTGGAGAATGTATGGCATCGGTATCTAATCCAAAGCCAAATAGAACGGTTTTAAGTCCTAACTCTTTTTCAAATAAAGCTACAATAGGAATACTTCCACCGCCTCTAGTGGGTACTGGCTTTTTGCCAAAGGTTTTTTCCATGGCTTTACTTGCCGCTCTATATGCTTTACTATCAGTTGGAGTAACAGCAGCTTCACCACCGTGATGCGGTGTTACTTTTACACTTACGGAAGCTGGAGCTATGCTTTCAAAATGCTGCATAAATTTTTGGGTGATCTCATCACTTGATTGACTAGGCACCAATCGCATACTGATTTTAGCATAGGCCTTACTAGGTAGTACTGTTTTAGCTCCTTCACCAATATAACCTCCCCATATACCATTCACTTCTAAAGTAGGTCGTATACCTGTGCGCTCGATTGTTGAATAACCTTTTTCTCCCATAACATCAGCTATATCTAGTTGTTCTTTATAGGCGTCTAAACTAAATGGCGTATTTGCCATCGAAGCTCTGTCCTCCATACTTACTTCATCTACGTGGTCATAAAAACCAGGGATAGTGATGTGTCTGTTCTCATCATGCATACTGCTTATCATATCGCACAATACATTAATTGGGTTGGCTACTGCACCACCAAAAGTACCTGAGTGTAAATCGATATTTGGACCAGTTACTTCTACTTCAACATAACTTAACCCTCTAAGCCCAGTGGCTATACTTGGAATATCATTGGCTATAATTCCGGTATCCGAGATAAGGACAACATCGGCACTTAGTTTTTGTTGATGCGCTTTTACATAAATACCTAGATTGGTTGAACCCACTTCTTCTTCACCTTCTATCATAAATTTGACATTGCAATGCAGTGTATTGGTTTGCATCATGGTTTCAAATGCTTTTAGGTGCATGTAGAACTGACCTTTGTCATCGCAAGCGCCACGAGCGTATATATTTCCATCTTTTATTGTTGGTTCAAAAGGAGGTGTGTGCCACAACTCGTCTGGTACAGAGGGTTGTACATCATAATGACCATATACCAGAATGGTAGGTTTAGATGCGTCTACTATTTTTTCACCGTATACTATTGGATTGCCGGCAGTCTCCTCTAGGGATACGTTATCTGCACCTGCTTCTTTTAGCTTTGATGCAGTATATTCTGCGCATCGTCGTACATCGGCTTTGTAGGCAGAGTCTGCACTTATACTCGGGATCCTAAGTATTTCAAATAGCTCGTTTAAGAATTTATCTTTGTTACTTTCTATGTATTCCTCTCTGGTCATAGGACGAAGGTATAATAATTGAAGGAATGAAAAAGTACATAGTCAAATTATAGAATGAATGTAAAAGGCATACGTAGTAGAAAACGGCCTGGAGATATTCAGCAAAGCATTGTTTAGCAAGTAACTATATTGCCCGTTTATTTTGCTTAAGTAGGCTATACCAAACCGACTTTCTATTCGTTAAATTTGCACCTAATTAATTGATTTGCCATCCATGAAAAGTATTCTAACTTCACCTAAGTCTTTTGTGACTTTACTTCTAGCCCTTCTGGTTTTTGGCTGCTCCAAAGTGCCGCTCACAGGAAGACGTCAAATTAGACTGATGCCTGAGAGTACCCTTATTCAAGCAAGTTCATTAAGCTATCAGCATGTGTTAGATACAGCTAAAATAGTAAAAACAGGAGCTCAAGCTGATATGATAAAACGCGTGGGAGTACGTATTTCTGCTGCGGTAGAAAAGTACCTTAAAGAAAATGGTTTTGAAAGTAGAATTGCTGGATTTAACTGGCAGTTTAACCTAATTCAAGATGACAACGTAAATGCATGGTGTATGAGTGGCGGTAAAGTGGCTTTTTATACAGGGATTATGCCTATTTGCAAGGATGAAACGGGTGTTGCTGTGGTAATGGGACATGAGATTGCACATGCGATTGCACGTCATGGAAATGAGCGAGTGAGTCAAAGTATAGTCTTACAGGGATTATCAACAGGGATAGACTTTGCCCTTCTTATGAAAGAAGAACCAGAAACGACTCGACAAATTCTAAATACTGCTTTTGGCGTTGGAGGTCAAGTTGGAATGCTGGCGTTTAGCCGTAAACACGAAAGTGAGTCTGATGAAATGGGATTGTTATTTATGGCTATGGCCGGTTACGATCCTAGCGAAGCTCCCAAGTTTTGGGATAGAATGAATAATATAGGTGGTCAAAGACCTCCTGTGATGTTAAGTACGCACCCTGATCCCGGAAAACGTCAAGCAGATCTTCAAGCGCAACTACCAAAAGCTATGGAGATATACAACCAAAATAAAAGATAATTGTTAGCTTAATAGTGATTAGCACATACAAGAAACTTATAGGAATAGCGATGCTGGGATGTTTCGCTATTTCGATGAATACAGGTGGTCTCACCGCAATACAAATACTTAAAAAAGCAGAACAAAAATTATCGTCTTCTACCGTAATAGCAGATGTATCTATCGTTATCAAAAGACCAAAATGGACTAAAACGATGGAGTTGAAAACGTGGTCTAAAGGTATGGACTATGCTATGGCTTATGTGAAAGGTCCGGATAAGGATGAAGGAACCGTTTATTTAAAGGCTAAAAAGGATGTCTATAATTACCTTCCTAAGGTGAAAAAAACGGTTAAACTCCCATCAAATTTACTCAGTCAAAATTGGATGGGAACAGATATGACCACCGATGATTTGGTGAAATTGTCCAAACTAACATTAGAATATGATGCCGATCTAAGTGGCTCTGCTCAAGTAAGCGGCAGAGACTGTTACGTTATAACCCTAATTCCCAAACCTGAAGCCGAAGTGCTGTGGGGTAAGCTAGTTTTATCCATAGATAAAAAGGATTTTATTCAACTAAAAACTATGTTTTATGACGAGGATCTAGAATTGGTAAATACCGTTATAGGTACTGATATTAAAAATTTGGGAGGAAAAATACTAGCTTCTAAACTGACTATGATTCCTGCTGGTAAAACAGGTCAATCAACAGTAATCACCTATAAGACTATGAAATTTGATACGCCAATAGCGGACGCTTTTTTTTCTAAATCTAATATGCCTAAGGTGAAACCTTAGAGGGTAATCCGTATATTTGACCTCACAGTATGGTAAGAGGTCTAAAATTATTCGTTTGTTTTATTGCGCTAGGTCAAGTGTGCGCGCAATCAGATTATAAAGTTACAAATAATGTTCCTGTATTTAAACAATGGGTTGTTGATTTTTCAGACAATAGCAAATTAGATGTAGTAGCTATAAATGCAGGCGTTGTGGCTCCACCTCCCTTTTCTAATACCAAGGAAATTAAAGCAAAATTAGATGCGCAGAGAAAACACTCGTTCTCTGAAAAAAATAAAGTAACACATAGATCAGATATTGATCCAAAAGTTTTAACTGGATTTAATGGGAAGCCCTTAGGTGCCGCTGGTATTCCTAATGACAATACACTTGCGGTTAGTAACGCAGGTATAGTCGTAAGTGCTATTAATACGAGTGTAAATATATTAGACGCAGAAGGTAAGGGTTTAAAATTTAGAACTCTATCGGGTATAGTAGCGGGTCAGTTGGGTATATTAGATCGTTTTTACGATCCTAAAGTTCTTTACGACCCTATAAATGATCGATTTATTCTGGTATTTTTGGAAGGTAGCGAAAGTAGCGATACGCGTATCGTAGTGGGTTTTACACAAACCAATGATCCTACTGGACTTTGGAACTTTTATGCTATCAATGGCAATCCAATAGGAGGTGCAAAGTGGAGCGATTATCCCATTATTGCACATAACAAAGAAGACTTATACATTACCGTAAACATCCTAAGAGATAATGAAAGTTGGCAAGAAGGATTTGTACAAAGTGTTATTTGGCAAGTAGATAAAAACTCGGGATATGCGGGAGGTACGCTTATCCAAAATATGTTCTCGGATATTAATTTTGAGAATAAACCTGTGTGGAGTATATGCCCTGTGCAACCCGCCCTAGATATGGATCAAAAGGGTATGTTTCTTTTATCTGTACGTCCGGATGCTTCTGCTAACGATACTGTTTTTTTACACGAAATTACCAATACTGCAGCATCTGGCCAAGCAACGCATACCTTAAAAGTGCTAACAACTACCGAAAAATATGGTGTGCCGCCGAGCGCTTTACAACCTAAGCTTGGATTTAAATTGCAAACAAACGATACCCGAGTATTATCAGCATCACTGCATTTGGGAGAGATACAGTATGTTCAATCTACGTTAGTCTCATCTCCTTTAAGCTCAGGGATATATCACGGCACAATTACAAATATGGCAACTAATCCGAGTGTAAGAGGACGTATTATTTCTACCCCAAGTATGGATTATGCTTATCCTTCTCTTGCCTTCGCAGGTCAAACAGCGGACGAAAATTCTATGATAATGACCTTCTCGCATGTGAGTGAATCGCAGTTCCCAGGTACTAGCGCTATTTTTTATACATTTAAAGATGGAGTTAACGATTATTACTCGGATGTAAAACCGATTAAATTGGGAGATAGTGTTATTAACACATTCTTAGCAGATTCGATAGAACGTTGGGGAGATTATACTGATATACAAGCACAATATAATGATTTAGGTGCGGTGTGGTTATGCGGAAGCTATGGTGATGTATCAGGTAAAAATAATGTTTGGATTGCCAAGGTACGTTCAAATAATGTACTCCTTAGTATTGAAGAAATGTTTGTTTATCCTAACCCCGCTAATGAGTTTATGAAAATAACTACAATTTTCAAGCACAATGAGTTCGTGAAAATTTCTATCTTGGACAACTTAGGTAGAGAGGTTAAAAGCATCGATAAACAGCAAGTAAAGCCAGGCAATGTGGAGTTCTTAGTAGATGTTTCAGGAATTACTGCCGGGAATTATATACTTACCATAGCGTCTGAATCAGGCCAAAAAAGACTAAGCCAGAAGGTGAGAATTAAATAGTTGCAACTCGGGTCTGATCGTTGAATTATATTCAGTATCCGATTGTGAGAATTTATTTCGGTTAGATTAATGGAAGTATACCATTGAAATAATGGGTCTTTTATTCTTCTGCCCAAAAAATCTTCTATCTTCGAGACCATGCAACGCACACTCTATTTTATAGGTTTTATCTTTTTGTTTTTAAGTGGCTTCGCTCAGATGCAAATGCCCACCGCAAGTAAACAAACAATGGATTACTATAATACAGGCTCTCAAAGCTATGTTGCTAAGGTAAATACTAGTTTTAAGGAGTCTGATATCATAGAATTGGGAGGTGCTATTGGTTCTAGAATAGGTGATATTGTTACCTTACATTTTCATAACTCGTCCCCAAATCAGTTGAAAAATATTACAGGAATAACCTATCTACAAATAGCTAATAAAATTACACCAAAGCTAAGTCGTGTAATTCCCGATCTTCGTGCAGATAGTGTACAGAATGGTGATGGATTAACCCAAGGTTACACAGGCAAAGATGTGATTATAGGGATTACAGATTGGGGTTTTGACTACACTCATCCTATGTTTTACGATACGGCATTGCAACACACTCGTATTTTGGCGGCTTGGGATCAGTTCAAACGAAGTGGACCCGCGCCAGATGGTTTTAATTACGGAACGATGTATGAAGGAGAAGCCGAGCTTCTTGCTGCTCAAAAAGACACTATAAATATATACGGATATGCTACACATGGTAGTCACGTTGCAGGAATTGCAGGTGGAAGTGGAGCTGGCACTCAGCATAGAGGGGTCGCCTATGAAGCTAATTATCTTATGGTAACTTTCCTAGCAGATGAGGCTGCTGTTATTGATGCCTTTAGTTGGATGAAAGCGAAGGCGAAAGAGTATGGGAAGCGGTTGGTTATTAATATGAGCTGGGGGTTGTATAATCTGGGTCCGCTGGATGGAACCTCGTTAGTGAGCCAAGCAATAGATCAAATGTCCTCTGACGGAGTCATTTTTGTAACATCAGGCGGGAATAACGGGGACGAAACATTTCACATAAAAAAGACGTTTGCCAACGATACCGTGAGCAGCCTTGTGGAGTTTTATAGTTACGCTGCGAATGCCAATATGTGGGGACAAAGTATTAGCATGTGGGGTGAAGAGGGTAAGACTTTTGGTACTGGTTTTTCCGTTTACGATAATTCCAAAAATAGGTTAGTTTCTTCACCTTTATATAATTTAGCAACAACGTCGAGATATGTTGACTCTTTTATTTTAGCGGGAGCTGATACTATTTTTTACAATGTACAAATGGATTCACCTCATCCATTGAATAATAAACCACATATTAGACTGCGTATTAAAAATACCAATACCGCTTTAAAAATAGGTTTAAAAGTATATGGAACGGATGGAACGGTTCATATCTACAACGTAACAGAGCTTACTACAGATGTTGGGAATTGGGGAATGCCACTTTCTGCATATTTGCCTGGCTGGACCGCTGGTGATAACCAATATAGCCTTGGAGAGCCGGCGAGTACGGAGTCTGTTATTACCGTTGCGGCACATACCTCCGAATTTTATTTCAATGGTAATTCTTACGGTGGAACGATTGCACCATTTTCAAGTTTTGGACCTACTATAGATGGCCGTATGAAACCAGATGTGTCTGCTCCAGGTGTAAATGTGGCATCTAGTATCTCTTCATTTACAAACAATAGTTATATGTTGTTGCAAAATGTAAATTTTAACGGCAAAAACTATCCTTTTGCTCGTTTTTCAGGCACGAGTATGAGTAGTCCAGCTACTGCAGGGGTACTAGCCCTTATGTTGCAAGCCAATCCATTTTTATCTGCGGAGAATGCAAAAGCAATACTACACGCCACTGCCCGCGAAGATAAAAGTACAGGTGATTTATCTGAGACAGGGGATACGCAGTGGGGTTGGGGCAAAGTGAATGCATATGAGGCGGTTAAGCAGTCTATAATAGCTTGTGTACGTAATCCAAATGGTATCAAAGTAGAAGCATTGTGCTTATATCCTAATCCAGCTAATTCACATTTGTATATAAATAGTGCTAAGGTTGAGAATGTTAGTGTGTATACCGTGGATGGCAAATGCGTATTAAAAGGTGTTGTGGGGCAAAATTCTCCACTAACCATAGCTAAATTAACGGATGGGGTTTATATGCTCCATTTTGATGACGCAAGAAGAGCTCCCCAAAGATTTGTGGTTTTGCGCCACTAAAAATAATAGGAATATTAAAGGGGTTACACACGTATGTGCAGCTCTTAAATTAGTACAATGTCATCTTACGAAGCTAAGTAATGCCTTATTTTTTTATTTTAAACGTATTAAACTAGATGTATTTGCGCTTTATAATATTACATTTTTTTTAACTAGTAATAAAATATAATTTCATTAAGTTATACTATAAAAATAAATAAATTTGCATAAAATAATAAAAACATGAGTCAGCAGTTTCTAATAGAGCAATGCAATGAAAAAGTGGGGAATAAAAATTTAGCACCCGTACTTTCAGAATTACTAGGGATTAATCCAGATGCAGCGTATAGGCGCATGCGATGTTCTACAGAATTAGGGTTTAGTGAAATTCAAAAAATATGTCATCATTTTAATATTTCTTTTGATTCAGTTATTAACTATAAGGGCCGACTGGTTCCGTTTCAATTTAATGGAATGTTTCAAGATGAGTTCAATATTATAGGCTATCTGAGTAACATTGAACAAGAGTTAAAAATGTTAGCTGGTTTGGAAGATGATAATGTTAGGATTACGATGACCGCCATGGACTTGCCCTATTTTAGGCAATTTGGGTTTAAAAGTTTAAGTCGATTTAAACTATTTTTTTGGCAACGAAGTGTTCTAAATCTCGATGATTTTTCCACTAGAAAATTTGATGCCAATGAAAGTCTAGGGGAATATGAAGAAATAACAGACCGGATATATCAGAGTTATCATGGGGTTCCTAGCAAAGAAATATGGGCACCAGAAACACTGGATAGCACCATTAAACAAATACAATATTATTTAGAATCAGGACTCTTTGTAGATAAGTCTAGTGCCTATCAAGTTTGTGATGATATTGAGGCTTTGCTGACGAAGTTGGAAGGTGAAGCGCAGTCAGGACGGAAAAGAGTTATTGTAGATCAAGATTTAATATCTAGTAGTTTCGAGATGTATCAAAGTGACGTATTCCTTAGTAATAACTGTATTCAGGCGGTTAAAAATGGAAGAACGTATACGTATGTTAGTTTTAATTCTTTTAACTCTCTTATGTCGTATAACCCCAATTTTTCGGAAGAGTGCAATCTATGGATAGAACAGATACGCTCAAAATCTATCCTGTTAAGTGAGGTTTCCGAAAAATTAAGATATCAGTTTTTCAAAAGTTTGAGAACGAAGCTAGATCTCTTGCGCGAAAGTGTTTAAAATTTTATGTTTTGTTCTTCTCGTGGGTTGATATATACTAAAATCTAAATAGTACTGTTATTTTACAAGTAATAGCATTCCAATTCTAATTGGTGCGACCTATCTTTGAACTATGCTTAATATTTCATTGATACAGGTGCAATACCTTATAGCTCTAGATGAGCATCGTAATTTTATAAAGGCAGCTGATGCTAGCTTTGTTACACAACCAACGCTGAGCATGCAGATGAAAAAGTTAGAAGAGGAGCTTGGTGTTATTATTTTTGATAGAAGCAGACAACCGATTGAACCTACGGATATAGGGGCAAAAATAATAAAGCAAGCACGAATAATATTTAGTGAGACTGCTCAAATAGAATCCATTTTAAAAGATTTTACGGGAGATGTAAGTGGATCACTTAGGATTGGAGTTTTGCCTACTATTGCTAATGCTCTTGTGCCGAGAATAATAGGTCAAGTCGCACAAAAATATCCCGACTTAAGGTTAACGATTAAAGAAGGTCTTACTCATGAGATAATAGAAGATCTAGAACATAATCGATTAGATGTAGGTATAGTTAGTACCCCGCTGCATAATAGCAGTTTAATTGAAAGGCTGTTATACGTAGAAAAGTTTAGGATTTATGTAAATCCTAGCCATCCAAGTTATAGTAAAAGGAGATGGGAGACAGAAGATCTTCTAGCGGATAAGCTTTGGTTGCTGAGTGAAGGAAATTGTTTCCGAACACAAGCGCTCAATTTATGTACTATCCCCGATGAAAAATTAAATCATGTATCCTTAAACTATGAAAGTGGCAGTCTTCAAACACTCAAAAAAATTGTAGATTTGGAAGGCGGAGCTACGCTGATGCCCGAATGGGAAGCGAGTGATTTGGATGACGACTCAATTGATCATTTACGTGCATTTAAATCTGATAGCGCGGGCAGAGCCGTTGGCCTCATCTATACCAAGTTTTATGCTAAAGGTAGCGTCATTAATAAGCTGGAAGAAATGATAACAAGTGCTTTGCCTAATTTTGTTTCTGAAAATAACGACTTGGAATTAATAGCTTTAGTCTGACTCTAATTTTGCTTTTGCATTCCAAAGTTGAATAAAAAACAAGTTAAGAATAACGAGTTCGAAACCATAAAACATATCCTCAATTGGGATAGTAAGTATTCTAATTCCTAGATTTTCAGCATTAGTATACCACACAATGGGTTCTTCTAATCCCGTACCCGTAAGTATGCCATTTACTACAAAAAATGGGATGAGTAGTATTGCATAGGTCGTAAAAAATTTGGGTAGCCAATCCACTTTTGCAACATGTTTTAATATCAGTAGAACAATAGCTAGACTGATAAACGTGCTCGAAGTGTAAAGTTTTGGCAGAGAATATAGCCCTACAGCCAATAAGCTTAATGAGAATGAATTCACCAAAATAGATTCAAATTGTGGTGTCCATTTTACCTTAAAGTAATAATCTACGCACGCATAGGTGAAAATACAGGCGAAGGGCACGGAGAAAAAGAAGAGTACCTCTTCAATGGGCAGATTAAAAAAAGATACTCCAGTTAGATAAGTGGTGTTAAAACCCCAAACACCTAAATGTGTAAATAAGATATCCCAGGCAATAAATAAACTCGCTACGACTAGGTTGGCTTGAAATAAACTTTTAAACTGTTTGTAAAATTGAAGTTTAGAATCGAACGACAAAGCTAACGGAAAGAATATGGTTAATATATTAATAGCTAAGTAGGTATACTTCATAATCTTTTTTTATTTTTTATTTTCTTTGAAATACTTGCTCGGGACAAGTAGCATTCCAAAACATTCGCCTTGGTGTTTACCAAGGTGCTTATGGTGCACTTTATGAGCTCTTCTTATTGCTTTAAAGTACTTTGAATTACTGTTTCTAAATATTTTAAAGCGTTGGTGTATGAATATGTCATGCACAGTAAAGTAAGCAAATCCATAAAGCGTGATACCAAGACCAATCCAAAAATAAATAGTAAAACCTGCCATAGATCCTAAAATGATACCTGCTGATCCCGGTAATGCAAAAAAAAGGAAGAAGTAATCGTTGTGTTCAAAGAATCCTTTAGATTGCTTGTTATGATGGTCTTCATGCAAGTGCCAGAGTATGCCGTGCATTATATATTTATGGGTAAACCATGCTACGCCTTCCATAGCTAGAAAAGCGCCAATAGTTATTAAGCTATGAAGTAAAATGGGATTCATATACTATCTGTGTTTTGAACAATTTAATGCAATGTAAACAAATTATTTGAGGGATCGAAATCTTAGAGTAGGTTCATTTTATACTGTACGATACTCTTGGTCATAAGTCCAAATTTGGCACTATTACTAATTCGAACTCGTTGGGTTAGCATACTATTTGCCGGTACTTTTCTAATTTTTTTAAATAAGGAATAGTAATAAACATAGGCAAGATGAACGCCTGCTTTAGAGGATGAAGGAAGTTTTCTGATACCTTTAAGAGCTTCCGTAAATTCTTGCTCAATCTCGTGTTCGATTTCTTTTTTTGCTTCCGTAGAAAAATTAGTGATGTCTAAATTCGGAAAATAAGTACGACCTAAGTCTTGGTAATCGGCTTTTAAATCGCGTAAAAAATTAATTTTTTGAAAAGCTGATCCGAGCTTCATCGCGTACGGCTTTAATTCGTCATAGAGCTTTTGCTCGCCATTGGTGAAGACCTTGAGGCACATTAGTCCGACTACTTCGGCAGAGCCAAGTATATATTGATCATAAGTATCAGGGGTGTATTCCACTTTTTTCAAATCCATTTCCATGCTTTTTAGGAATGTTTCTATTAAGTCGAGATCAATGTTAAACTGTCGTACAACGTTTTGAAATGAATTAATTATCGGATTTAAGGAAATGCCAGATTGTATACCTTCAAAGGTGTCCTCTTTAAATTGTTGGAGTAATTTTTTCTTATCATAACCTTCGAAACTATCTACTATTTCATCTGCAAATCTTACAAAGCCATATATTGCATAAATGGGATTTCGTAAGTTATTATTCAAAAAGAAAATACCCAATGAAAAGCTGGTACTATACGCTCGGGTTGTTAGCTTACTGCAATTTACAGATACGGTATCAAATAATGATTTCATTTTGAAGAATCTAAGTGTGATATTATAATTTTTGAAGCAATTTTACCAGAAATAAGTGATGGAGGTACTCCTGGGCCAGGCACGGTTAGCTGTCCGGTATAAAACAAGTTTTTTACTTTTTTATTTCTCATTTTAGGTTTCAATATGGCTGTTTGCATGAGGGTGTTGGCTAATCCGTATGCATTGCCTTTATAGGAGTTGTAGTCGGATATGAAATCCTTAACGCAATATCCTTGCTTATAATCAATGTGTGATAAAATCTCAACGTTAAATTGTTGTTCCATTCTACTTATCATCAGGTGAAAATACTTTTCTCTTATCTCTTCAGTATCTTCTAAGTCTGGGGCTACAGGCATAAGTAAGAATAGATTTTCGTGCCCTATTGGTGCCACATCATTATCTGTCTTAGAAGGGCAGCAAACATAAAAAAGCGGCTTATTAGGCCACATGGGTTTTTTGTAAATTTCTATAGCATGTTGCGTTATATCCTCGTCAAAGAATAAGGTGTGGTGACTGATATTGTCCAATCTTTTGTTCAAACCAATGTAGAATATAAGGCTAGATGGGGCGAAGGTCTTTTTGGACCAATAGTCTTCTGTGTAGTTTCTGTATTTAGCGTCCAGTAGCTTAGTTTCTACATGATGGTAGTCTGCAGAGGCAAGCACAACGTCAACGTATATCATTTCTCCATTTACAAGAATTGAAGATGCTTTATTGCCAGTAATGTTTATTTTTTCAATGTTCGTATTGGTATGAAAAGTAGCGCCATATTCTTCTGCTACTTTTTGCATTGCGCTTGTTACAGAAGCAAAACCATTTTCGGGATACCAAGTGCCCATTTTTAAGCCAGCATAATTCATTAGGCTATATAATGCGGGCGTATCTTGAGGCATAGCTCCCAAAAATAGCACCGGAAATTCCATTAAGGCAATTAACTTAGGATGAGAAAAGTAAGAGCGTACATGCTTACTAAATGAGCTAAAAACTTGAAGTCTAAAAACGCCACGGATTAACTCAGGCAAAAGTAATTCGGTAATAGAATCGCCCGGTTGATAGATGACATCTCCCATTCCTACGTTGTATTTATAGGCTGCTTCAGCCATAAACTTGTCGAGTTTTATGGAGCTTCCTGGTTCGATGGATTCAAAAAGAGCACAAAGTTCATCGTAGTTTTCGGGTACGCTCATTTTGTCGTCTTTACCAAAAACGATATCAAACGAAGGATTTAGTAAATGAAGTTTATACAAATCGGCAACCGAGTAGCCAAAGTCTCCAAAAAAACTTTCAAAAACATCGGGCATCCAATACCAGCTGGGACCCATGTCAAATGTATATCCATTATCAGTTTCAAATTGTCGAGCTCGCCCGCCAATCAGTGCATTTTTTTCGTAAACAACCACGTCATATCCTTCCTTGGCTAAATAAGCTGCAGCGCTCAATCCAGAGAAACCCGACCCAATAATGGCAATGTGTGACATATTTTTACTTAATCTTATTAAAATGAAAATGTTTCAGAATGGTTAACACCTATTTAAGCCCTGAACACAGTCCAATAAAACCAACAAATAAAATGAACTAATGTTTATTCGGGTTCGGAATTAATTTAAAATATATGTCATTTTTTAACACGAAGTTTCAGATTGGTGACTTTCCCGTGTTCAGTATAAATAGAATATCGTGATCCTCGGTTAATGTTGAGAGTAGTCTCTTTGTTATGAAGGTATCTCCATTTGTTCTACATGCTTATCGTATTGGTATTTATTGAAATTGTCCCAATTAGGGGGCGTTTCTCTTTTTTGCCCATACATAGTATTTAAACAGATGTTATTGTCTTTGTATTTATAAAAAAGAATTTCTATGATCTTGAAGAAAAATAAATCTAAATTTTCGATGGCTTCTAATTCTTTTTGCAGAATACCGTAATTTTCATCTTCTACATCAAGCAGCTGTAAAAGGGATAGTATTTCAGTTTTTTCTTCAGGAGTTATGGTGGTCGAAAATCCATATTTTAAGCTCTTGAAAACAAGTGAGTTCCATTGAAGACTGTCATGTCCCCATGCTACTTCTGGCAAATGAAGTGAGTGCTCACAAATGATAAGAATAGCAAAAAGAACATCACTTAAATACGACGCAGGGAACTCATCAAAACTTCTGAATTCAAAACCGCTTTGGTACATTTTTTCTTGGTTAAAATCGAGTCCCATTTCCGGGAGTAAAGCATATTCCATATCTGCTTCAATCTGATCTCTCCACCAAATATTCTCTTCTTTTTCAAATTTGAGTAGTTTGCGAAAATCTTCGGTATGAAAGGTTAATATTTTTCCTTTACTCATAGATTTATGGAAGGTTCCAACACCGGTGTATCTTGACATAGCATTACGCATAGATCCTAATGCAAAATTCTCTGTCATTCCAGCGTTTTTGCTTATCACACCTATAATATCGGGGCTTCCTAAGGTTGCTATAAAAAAAGGCTCAAACCATTGTAATAAGTATATGGCATTAGCATGTGTTTTTTCAAATTTCGGGTAGTCTACTATCCTGCTATACTCGCTTAATGTAGGTAGGGTAATATGAAAATGATAGGTGCCATTATTAAATAGGACAAGATTCTCAAGATTAGACATAAACATGTTAATGCCTGAGTTGTATTCTGGGTAATGTAGCTCTTCTTTTATAACTTGTGATTCGTTAAGTTTATTAAGGAAGAGTTTTTTGGTGGTTTTTAGTTCATTGCAAGAATCTATTACCGTTCGGTTTTCAAAGTATTTAGTGACAAACTCTATCGAATCACCGTCAAAGGTCACTGAGCCCATGGGGTTATTTTTTTGAACAACCATACTCCTTATATTGTAGGGTTGGCTTTTTAGAAAGAGTTCTAAAATAGATTCACCGGCATATTCCGGATTTTCCTTGGGAGCATAATCGGCCCTTGCATCTGTTTGAGAGTATAGTGTTTTGTGTTGGTAGTTTTTATCTAATTTGTCTAACGAATGGCTATTGAGCATTCTACTCACGCTGTAATTAGTTAAGGGATTAATCGCAGTATTTAAAATTCTAGCTAAACTGCCGGGCTTATAACATTTTCTATAATCTATGCTATATCGCTCGCACCCCATTTTTTCTTGGATATATTCGCCGGAAACCTCAAGAGATTGTTCGAATTGCAAATACGTTTCGTTCTCTAGCCCCATACCCCAAGACAATTTTTGTGTCGGATTTTCTTCCATTGTTTTACTTTTTATTGGCTTTTTAGTGTGGCTGGGAATCAAGGAAAGCGACCGTTGAATACTCAGGGAATCAAAAAAATATCTTAATTTTAATCGTGGTAGTAAAATACATGCGACGAATAACGTTCATGATTCCACCAGTCTTTTCTTGCCTTTGCAAAGTAGTTGTAATTTAATTTACCAGCTTGTGATTGAAGAGGATATAAGACAATGCCGTTTTCTCTAAACGCTTTTTTCTTGTCTGTTTCAGGAACTATGGGCACAATATGGCCAGAGAGTCCTACTGTTTTTCGTTTGGCACAAATTATGGCAACACCACCTTCTGTATTTACTTTATTTTGAATGGCATCTAAGTTATACATACGTTTCCAACCAAAACTAGCTCCCCATTTTAAAAACCAATCATGTATAGCACTGGAATAAATATGGTCAACGGTCTTCTCAAAAATAGGCTCTAATTCTTGTCCATTGAGTATTTTAACAAGTGCGTCGTCGGTCCACCAAATACGAGGAAGATATACTCCAGCAAAATAGCAATAGTCATATGCATATACATTACAATAGGTGTCTTCTTCTGTACGCTGATATCTGATACTTTTAATCACATTTAGTTTGTCAATCAGTTGTTGCAACGATTTAACCTTTATGTCAAAATTGGATACATCACGAAAGGGCACAGACTCATCCATCATGGGGTGAATTTTTTCCTCAGCCGAATCTAAGCGAGAATTAAGATGTGGTGATAAATGAGCTTTCTTTATGCGCTCATCTATTTGGGTGTCTTCCACGAGTTGTTTTGTTCTTTTCACTGTAATTTAATCGGTTGATTTGATTTCCTGAATGCCATTATTAGCGACATTATTTTACAGTGAATAAATCGAGTTGGCGATTATTTAAAATCGGATAAATCAAATTTTTATAATCCCATTAAAACATCCATAGGGTCTTTGCCCATAAGCATAGTCTCTGGATTTTCAAGATAATTTTTAATGGTTACAAGGAATCCTACAGACTCTTTACCATCAATAATTCTATGGTCATAGCTTAGCGCGACATACATGATAGGACGAGCCACGATGTTTCCGTTTTCTACTACGGCACGCTCTACAATGTTGTGCATGCCTAGAATCGCACTTTGTGGTGGATTAATAATTGGCGTACTTAGCATACTCCCAAATACTCCTCCATTGGTAATCGTAAACGTACCCCCTGTCATGTCAGGTATGGTAAGTTTGCCATCTCTTGCTTTCAGAGCGAGGCGTTTTACTTCAGCTTCTATTTCCCACATGGTCATGAGTTCAACATTACGCATAACGGGAACCATTAGTCCTTTTGGGCTGCTTACGGCTATAGAGATGTCAACAAAATCATTCATTACCATTTCTTCTCCATCAATAAATGCATTAACGCTAGGATATTTTTGTAATGCCAGCGCACAAGCACGGGTAAAGAATGACATAAAGCCAAGATTTACGCCATGGATTTCGCTAAATTTTGCTTTGTACTTATCTCGAGCATCGAAAATAGGTTTCATGTTCACCTCATTAAAGGTGGTTAACATGGCGGTTTCATTTTTAGCAGCTACGAGTCTACGAGCGACTGTTTTACGCAAGTTGCTCATTTTTTCACGATGTTGATCACGACTTGCTTCACTTGGAGTGCTATAGTCAAATGCACCCGCCTCAGCCATCATGGCATCGTATTTAGTGATTCTTCCATCTTTGCCAGTGCCTTTTACTGCACCGCTATTTATACCTTTTTCAGCTAATATTTTACTGGCGGAAGGACTAGGAGTGCCTGTAGCATAAGTAGTGTCAACAGTTTTAGTAACTTCGGCTTTTGACGCTTCTACTTTTGTAGGTGCTTCGCTTGCTATAGTGGTGTCTTTCTTTGGAGCAACCACGTCAGTATCAATAGAAGCTACTACCGCACCTATTTCAACATCAGTGCCTTCTTCTACTAATATCTTAAGTATTCCAGATTTCTCTGCATTAAGTTCAACAGTTGCTTTATCGCTTTCTAATTCTGCTACGGCTTCATCCATTTCTACATAATCTCCATCCGCTTTAAGCCATGATGATATTGTTACTTGAGTGATTGATTCGCCTACTGAAGGTATTTTTAGTTCAATTGCCATTTTTCTAAAAGTTATTCAAAGGTAAAATAGATTTTGTACTTCGACTTTATAAAAGGCTAAAGATTTCAACTTGATTTTTAAGAAATAAATCGACGAAAAATGCCGTAGATGCCAATATTATCAAACGGTTGCTTGATTCTCCTTGTTTATTTTTAGCATTGTGTGAATAAAAACAATGAAGGGTTAAGTGAATCAAGGCAGAAATATCACTCTAAAAACGAACAATTTGTATCACACTTTGCAAAGCCTTTGTATTTTTGAACCGTAATGAGCGTACAGCGATGCATAAATACCTTAATCAGTTACTTGCCTGGCGAGCACGCTGTCATATCGCCAGGTAGCAGAAATGCACCTATTATATATGCTTTAGAAAATAGCGCAAAGACTTGTCACAGCGTAATTGACGAACGCAGTGCCGCTTTTGTAGCTCTAGGAATAGCAAAACAAAGCAAACAACCCGTTATTTTGTGTTGCACTAGCGGTACGGCTGCTATTAATTTTTATCCTGCCATAGCGGAGGCATTTTATGCTCGTGTGCCGCTTATTGTACTTACTGCTGATAGACCTGCAGAGCAAATTGATGCTTGGGATGGTCAAGCCATTCGACAAAAAGGTTTATATAAAAACCATGTGCGTGCCGAATTTCAAACAACGGATAATTATGAGGATGAAATATCCTTTAAAGATATAGCGCTTCGGGTTTCCAATGTACTAAATACAGAGATAGCTGGGCCTATTCACATCAATGTGCCTATTCGAGAACCTTTTTATCATTTTACGATGGAAGGTTTGAGTGAATCTCCTTTGGCTACGTATATCCCGCAACCTGTTACCAAGATAAAAGTTGAATCACTAGCAAAACACTTCAATTGGGACTTGCAATTCAAAAAAGTGTTGGTTTTTAATGGCATGCAAGATGGTGAGCAGATAGAGATAGAAAATGAAGAGAATACCGTCATATTATCAGATATAACCAGCAACCGAATTAGTAAAATAAGCTATTGGGATGCCATGCTCTTTTCAGGTATTGGTAAAGAAAATGGACTTGATTTTTTGGCGGTGCTAAGACCAGATATACTGATTACAACAGGAACAACTACCGTTTCTAAAGGACTAAAGAAGTTTTTGCAGCATTACAAGCCCCCCGTGCATGTACATCTATCAGCGTATGATGAAGTAGGCGATATGTTTGGAACTAGCCCCATAATCCTTAATCCCAAGATGATTTCGCAGGTCACTTCAGTTAATCATGATTCAACCAAAGATCTGGGATCTGCCTATTTGCATGCGTGGATTAATCTAAGTAATGAGTTCCAAAGTAGATTTGCCAAGTTAGATTGGTCTAGATTTAATGAGTTTTGTGCGGTCAATTATATCTTAAGTAAGCTCCCAAATGAAGCTGTGTTGCATGTAAGTAATTCAATGCCAGTGCGGTATGTCTCTTATTTGCTTAACAATGAACTAACCAAAACTACCTTGTATGCCAATAGAGGTACAAGTGGGATAGATGGAAGCACAAGTACTGCGGTAGGTCACGCACTTACGGTTTCTGAAGATGTGTACTTGATTACGGGCGATATTGCATTTTTTTATGATATAAATGGGCTATTCAATACGGCCCTGCCTGCAAACCTTAAAATCATTATACTCAACAATAGTTCAGGTGGTATTTTTGAAATGATAGAAGGTCCAGATCTATTAGGAGATGCTCTCAAGTATCAAACTACGCCTCATTCTTATACCGCAGAAAACCTTGCGAAGCATTTTAAATTAGGTTACTACAAAGGAGATACCTTGGGTTCTTTTGCAAAAGGCATGGATAAATTAATACAATCTAAAACTGCTTCCATTTTGGAAATTTTCACTTCTCAGGAGAGCAATATTGAATTTTATAGCAGCTTCAAAAAGCTTTGAAGGCTGCAATACGTCACAAAAAGTTTTGGTAATTCGATAAAAACTTTATTTTTGTTTCATAAAGTAAATCAATTAATCAAAATGAATTTTAAAATAATTATAATGGTGCTTGCAATGGGAAGTATCTTCTCTTCTTGCGTAGTGGCACACACCGCTCAGGTTACAAATAATCCTGTGGGCTCAAAAGTTGGAGTTGCGTCTGGAGGTTTAATGAAGAAAGACTTAGATTTCTCGTTCCAAAAGGCAAAGGAAAATGGCAATATTTCAAAAGTTGGAATTGCAGAGTTTAAAATGACTCAAATACTTATTTTTCCAAAAGTTAAAACAACAGTAACAGGCGAATAATTATGAAAAATATTAAAATATTACTTTTGGTAGGGACTGCATTTTTTGTCACCTCTTGCACCGTTACGAGACCATTTGCAGTAACAAATAACGAGATTGGAGATGCTGTTGGGACCTCAAAAACTACACTTATTTTTGGAACATCGGCAGGTCCAAATCTAGAGCAGGCCTTGTATTCTACCAACAAAGACTTTGGTCTCATTGAGGCAGCCAAAAATGGAAACATTGATAAGATAGCAACCGTAGATGTAAAGACATCAAACTATGGTTTTATAACTCAAGTTAAAATAATTGTAACAGGAACAGAATTAAAATAATATGAAGGTTAAAAATATAACAAAAGCACTATTCACAGGTTTGTTCATTATGTCTATAACCGCTTGTAGCGTAAGTGGTCCGCTTTTCGTAACAGATAATCAAGATGGAGGTAAAGTAGGTAAGTCAAGTTACAGAGTTCTTTTTGGTTTTGCACTTGATGGTGGCGACGCGTCTATTAAGAAAGCTGCTGAAAATGGTGGGATCACCAAAATTTCAACGGTAGATCAAAAAATAGAATCAGGTCTGATTATATCTCGTGTAGTAACCGTGGTTACTGGAGAATAATTGATAATAAATTCAATCTAATACTATTAAATCCCTAGGTTTGTGCCTAGGGATTTTTTTATGCGATTTTTTTTAATTTCAGTTTTTTTGATAATGTACAGTTGGCTGATGGCTCAAGACGAAACCACCATTAATCACTATCAAAAAAAATGGGAAACTGATACTATTCATCGCCCGTGCGAGCTATGGGACTCTAGAGATCTACTCATCGTCTTTCCCGATTCTTCGTGCACTCATGGAATGATTACCGTTAAAAAATTAGTATGGCAAAACACCCGAGGGTATAGCTACAGACTCACATTTACGAATCACATGGTCAAAGAGGTAATTTTGGAGGGGAAGGGCAAAAAGAAGCTAGCCATGCTTAGTGCTTATCGCGATCAACTTACTAGCGAAGGGCAAAAGGGAAGTTGTTACTTCAAAGTGGAAATAGAGCAACTCGGAAGAAGAAGTCGCTTGAAGTGTATCGTCTATGCCACTTTAGGAAGCTAAATATTTGTGGGATCGTAGCATCATCAGGTTAAGTTGGCTAGACAACACTTTCCCCCTTTAACTGTTATACTCCTTAACTTATCATTAAATTCGCACTCGTGGGACATACAGAAACATCCGATCGTAAGAAAGATCACATAGAAATGGCTTTTGAGTCTGTGGTGGCAAACCAAGATAATCGGTTTTACTACGAACCTCTTTTTAGTGCACATCCTAAAGGCGACCTAGAAAAAGTATTTTTTGCAGGTAAGCAAATGAATGCTCCACTTTGGGTTAGCAGCATGACAGGCGGCACAAAAGAAGCCGGAACCATAAACAGAAATTTAGCACGAGTATGTGGCCAATTCGGACTGGGTATGGGCTTAGGAAGTTGCAGAATAATTTTACATGACGATGAGTATCTTTCGGATTTTCAACTTCGTAAAGAAATGGGTGATTTTCCCTTGTATGCAAATCTTGGAGTTGCTCAGATTGAAGAGCTTTTTGACGCAGGTAAAGAGTATTTAATCTCTGAGTTAATTAAGCGAACAGAGACGGATGGACTTATTATTCATGTGAATCCGCTACAAGAATGGTTGCAGCCTGAAGGTGATATTTTTAAAACATCTCCGTTAGAAATCATCCAAAAAACACTGGAATTAGATCTTAAGATAATCGTAAAAGAGGTAGGTCAAGGATTTGGGCCTAATAGTTTGAGAGCATTGATGAAGTTACCGCTTGCAGCTATAGATTTTGGTGCACATGGTGGTACTAATTTTAGCAAACTAGAAATGCATCGCAGCTCAGAAATGCGACATGAGGCATATGATAAGGTGGCTGAATGGGGGCACACCGCCAAAGAGATGGTTGGATTTTATAATTGTCTAGCAGAAGAATTAGGTGAAAATAATAAAAAAGCAGATATCATCATAAGCGGTGGCGTTAAAGATTTTATGGATGGATACTATCACACCCAGCGTATAGACTCAAATGCCATTTACGGACAAGCTTCGGCCTTTTTAAAACATGCAAGAGGAAGCTACGATGAGCTGGAAGAATATGTTGAGTTACAGTTAAAAGGATATCAATTAGCTAAAACCTATTTGACATTAAGATAAATGATTAAGGGATTCAGTAAATTAACTAAGGAGGCTAAAATAGAGTGGCTAATTGCCAACTATTTTAACGGTGAAGAGAAAGCACGAGAAGTGCTTGTGAGCTACTGGCATAGCGATGAAAAATTACAAAAGCTTCACGATGAGTTTATAGAAAACACCGTATCTAACTTCTATATGCCTATGGGTATTGCTCCTAATTTCTTAATAAACGGGAAGGAATATGCCGTGCCCATGGTTACCGAAGAAAGTTCGGTAGTAGCGGCGGCGGCAAAGTCTGCTAACTTTTGGGCTGATAAAGGTGGTTTTAAAGCCACAGTGAGAAGTACTACCAAAATAGGCCATGTTCACTTTTTATGGAAAGGGGATAATACGGATGATTTAACTTCATTTATAGCAGGAATAGTACCCAAATTTTATACCGAATCAAATGGTATAACAGCCAATATGCGCAAGCGTGGTGGGGGAATACTAGCTATACAGTTAGTAGACAAAACAGCTGACATCCCGCATTATTATCAACTAGAAGCTGAGTTTGAAACCTGTGATAGTATGGGTGCTAATTTTATTAATTCATGCTTAGAGAAATTTGCAGATGTACTAAAAAGTGAAATAGCGAATGCTTCTCTTGCGGTGAATGAAGTTGAAGTAGTGATGTGCATTTTAAGTAACTATACGCCTAAGTGCCGGGTAAAAGTAGAGGTAAGCTGCCCCATAGCACAAATGGTAGAAGGCACAGACATGTCACCTCAGGCGTTTGCCGAGCGATTTACAACTGCGGTACGCATTGCCGAAACACAGCCTTATCGTGCAGTAACACACAATAAGGGTATTATGAATGGTATCGATTCTGTGATTCTCGCCACTGGAAACGACTTTAGAGCGATAGAAGCGAGTGCACATGCTTATGCAAGTAAGGATGGCAGATACAGTAGTTTGACCCATGCAGATATGAGCGATGGTCTATTTAAATTTTGGATAGAAGTGCCTTTAGCATTGGGTACAGTGGGTGGTATTACGGGATTACATCCTATGGTAAAATTTGCGCATCAAATGATGGGCAATCCAAGTGCGGCAGAACTTATGATGATAAGTGCCGCAGTGGGTCTAGCACAAAACTTTTCCGCTCTTAGAAGCCTTACTACCACAGGCATACAGCAAGGTCATATGAAAATGCACCTGCTCAATATTCTGAACCAATTGGAAGCGACCGAAGAAGAAAAAGCGATGATCGTGCGGTTCTTTATTAAAAACACACCGCATCATGCGGAGGTAGTTAGTGCTTTCCAACGAGTGCGCGGTGGTGAGGTGATAGCGTAAGTGACGGTAAGTTGACGCAGCCGTGGTGTGCGTACATTATTTATTTCGATATTTGTTGTGTTATGCTGCGATACCTATCTCTTTTTATATTCCTCGGTGGCCTGTGTTTGCTAGATTGGAGCTGTTATAAAAAATGTGGAGACTCTAAGGCATATAAGGTTAAGCTAGCCCATATTTCAAATTTGGTAGTTAAAACAGATTCTGTTGGAGTATATACAAACGATTTGAGTTCGGGAGACACCGTCAATTATAGCTTAGTACGAATGGCTATTTATTTTGAAAACAGAATGGTTTATCATCTTAGTAATGGACTTGGATTCTCGGCACATGCTGATTGTGTTGGACCTTTTTATTTGCAACAAACCACTATTGATTCTGTCAAAATTTTAGAAACGGAAAATGCACAGACTAGTAATGTGAGTGATCAATTTGGGATGATATCTAGCGTTGGAAGTAAAATTCCATTTACCGATACAGATGTTTTTTTGAAAAATATTCAAACTATTATAAGCGATGACGACAGGTGCCATTTTGTTATGCTGAACCGGCCCACTACAATATCCGAGAAAACATACACCATTCAATTCTTTGACTCCGACGGGAACGTTGTCGAAACCACTACAGATCCTATTATCATAACACCATAAATAAACATTCCGCCATTTAACAAATCAACGAAATACAATGAAACGAAACATACTTTTACTTTTTGGATTGATAGGGTTGGTAATGCTGGATTGGAGCTGCACCAAAACAAGTATAGGTGGAGGTGGGTCAAAGTTTCATGTGATAGGCGTTGGGAAAGCCGTAATGTACGAAATAATAGGCAATGACCCTGCTTTTGTACCCGTAAATGAGTTGCCGTATTACCAAGCTGAATTGTGGGTAGGACTAGAAACCGAGCGTATTACTAAAAACGCTAATTCAAATTATTCTGCATTGGCAATGCCTGCACCTGAGTGCGATTACAGACCAGATTCTATGCGGATTTTTAGAAACAATACAGAAATAACGCATCTTTTTTTTATGGACAACCTAGAGGTTAACGAGGCTATAGGAGCACTTAACAACAATGAATTTTTTACAGGTTTTTGTGAAATTGTGTTGAAACCAAAAGATGCATTGGCCAACAACCAATTCTCTAAATACACATTTAAATTATTTAATAAAGATGGGTCTATTTTTGAAACAACAAGCGACTACCTAAAAATTACACTTTAAATATGAATAGAACAGTATTATCAATCATAGGCTTACTCGGTTTCGTTATGCTGGATTGGAGCTGCTTCCCCAATAATGGAGGATGCGGCGGCGGCGATTATAAAGACAGGAGCTACACTATAAAGGGTGTTGATACTACAGTTATTCTTAGTCTTAAAGAAACGGTAAATGCTAGTTGGGATTTGTATAAATCAGGAGATACCGTGGCAGTTGACAAGTTTCGAATACATGTAAAACTCCTTAGAGAACTAATTTCCTACAACCCTAAAAATCACGATTTTGGTACTTCGACCTTTGCAGAGCCATGTCCTTCACCTATCAATATAAACGACTGGGAACTTGATTCTCTTCACGTAGTGCAAATTGTCAATGGTCGAGAAACGGATTTGGATTCTATTGTTATGAGTACTAATTATTATCACGAAGAACTAGCCTTAGATTGGAGTGAACCAACTAACCGTATTATGCTCAACAACCTATTGGATACAGATGAATACTTTACGTTTAGCATCCTAAAGGCACCCAATGAAGTTCAGGTGCAATCCTATCGCATATCTTTTTACCTCACAGACGGACGAATTTTTGAGACAACCACAGCACCCATTCTAGTAAAACCATAAATTATGAAACGAAATATACTTATCCTATTCTTCATAATCGGACTTACAGCGTTAGAGTATGGATGTAAACACGAACCCCTATCTATGGATAAGTGTGATCGAAAAACCCATATGTCGGTTACTGGGATTTTACAAGATGCGAGCCTTTTGCAAGTAGATAATGGTATTCTTTTAGAAGTAGATTCTGGAGGGCAAGTGAATTATTCGAAACTAGTTATTCGTTTTTATGGGAAGCCAGAACTGATTTCAAACAACAGTACCTTTAGTAATTTTAGCGCGTACGCTATAGTCGCTCCTTCTTTTCCTGTTTGTTGGGATTTGAGGAGAATACGTGTTGAGGGTGTTTCGGCTAATGGAGTACAAGATTTAACGTCTCTATTTAGCTTGTGTGACAATTATGTAGGGATTGGTTCCGTTCCTATAACGAATGATGAAGCGTTTAGGAATGCGGTACTGCAAATGGTGGTTGGGACGCCTGTTGTTTTACATCTAACTATGCATCAAGCACCAGAGGTGCAGCAGGAAATGACTATTCGCGTAAAATTTGAGAATACCGATGGCCGAATTTTTGAATTTACTACTGCTGCTTTTACCATTACACCGTAAATTTCACTTAACGAGTTGTACTAAACTCTGCCGTTAAGTCACACTTTCTATTTGGCTTGCTTTTAGCTTTTATGGGGCGATGAGTAAGAAAAAAGTGTCGCTCAAGTGGGCGTTTAATGAATATATATGGCCACGCAGAAAAATCCTTTCGTTGGGTCTGGTTCTAATCGTTATTCGAAGTTTATCCGGATTAGTGCTTCCGTATGAGACTAAAAATTTACTAGATGAAGTAGTTCCTTCTGGCATTAAGAGTGATTTGTGGAATGTGTTGGCTTTTGTGGGAGGTGCCATTTTAATACAATCCATTACATCATTTGCACTTACGCAGATACTAAGTGTGGAAGCACAGCGTCTAATCTCAATTCTTAGAGCTCAAGTACAACGTAAATTACTAACCCTACCAATCAGCTTTTTTGACAATAATAAGTCGGGGGCTTTGGTAAGCAGAGTGATGAATGACGTAGAAGGTGTACGTAATTT
>DGBH01000114.1:0-293 GCA_002384205.1 Bacteroidetes bacterium UBA4009 | reverse complement strand
TTGAAAGCATTTGGCTATATCAGACCTATTTTTAGAGACCGCGGAAAGATAAGCGCAGATGTCACTGGAAGACTTACCGAAACACTAAATGGTGTACGTGTTATCAAAGGTTTTAATGCTGAAGAGCAAGAGAATAAAACATTTGAAGAAGGCGTCGAACGTCTGTTTCTTAATGTGAAGAAGAGCTTGACAGCTACCTCGCTTATGACCAGCTCATCTACTTTTTTATTAGGACTTGCATCTGCAGGTATCATGGGTATGGGTGGTTATTTTATGATGCAAAATACCATGAC
>DGBH01000059.1 GCA_002384205.1 Bacteroidetes bacterium UBA4009 | reverse complement strand
ATTAGACGACAATTATCCTGGCCTGTTGACGACAACTATCTTGGCCTGTTTGAGTATTTATATTATATCATTTTTTTGTTCTCCATTTTTATTTAACTGCATAACATATAATATTTAAAAATCTAACAAATTATCCCAAAGAGGCGGAAATGGTTTTTGAGATAAACGCCATAGTATCCGTTTCAACCATCTTTTCAAGTTGTTGCTTCGTTACCCTCCAAAGGCCAAGCTCCTTAGCTGATTGTTTTATTACAGATAATGCATCATGTACATCACAATTGGATATTTCATAACCAAAGCCCTGAGTCATCCAATACAACGAACTCATTGCTACATTAAGAGAATAGTTTGGCTCCTTATCTAATCTATTTTTAGCAGCACGATTCAATGTTTTTGGATCAGCTGGATTAGCTTTTATCAATTCAAGTGCTAAATCAAAGCATTTAAGCTTATTAGCTGTTGCAAACCATTTCCCAGGTTCAACAATATTAGCAGCAATTAAGTCAGATAATATCTCTTGGTCAGTTTTAATAGTTTTATACTTCTTTTTTATTTTATTAAACCAATTAAGATAGGTATTTGCATTATTAGCAGGTATTGCATAACGAATATAAGCCTCGTTAATTTGACAAGTTTTAATCAATGCTTCTTCACAAAAACAACTAATACTAACTTGATTCGTATTAATAATATCTCTGGTATTCTCAGCATAAGCAATTGCTTTATCCGGATCAGTTAAAACAAGTACTCTTGCTCCAAATTCGCGAGTTTGCCATGATGGGCGCGGATCTTTTTTAATAGCATCCAAAACTTCATCAAAACGCTCAGCAAAATATAAGGCAGATAAATACGCAACATCGTAATGTACAATAGATTCATCGCGCTGCCACGCTACTTTTACAAGTGATGCAAATACGTCAGCGCGGCTTGAAGCTTCTTCTGGATAACCTGCAAGTTCGCCCCAGTATTGTGCAATATCGGCAACATAACCAACACCATCAGCTTGCAAAATTTCCCATAAAATATCTAGCCAATACTGTCTTACCAACAGACTTGCTGGTGCATTAATAAGAATAGGTAATAATTTTTCTATTATATTACCAACTGCATTTCCCAAGCTACCAGATGAAGTATCAATATGCTCAAGGGCTGGCCAGAGTCGGCTCATTAAAAATATTGCGCCTTCAGCCGCCAAAAGAGATTCTTGTTTATTGACTTTATTTATCTCTCGTAATGCTTCTTTAAGGCGTTTAGCTGCTAACTGCGAGCCACGCCAACCATAGATCCCAGTCCTAAAATACACTTTAAAGCTCCATTGATGTGAAGATTTTAGCCCATTTGGCGTCATTTTTAAAGTGGACTGTAATTTCGATTTATTCTTTTCCATTACTTGCTTACCCCTTCTTTTGCGCCTACAATATTCTGGTTTTTTACATCTTGTTTAGTTTTAGCATGCATCTTACGATAACTATCTGCGTCAATTTTAATAATTGATGCATGATGTACTAATCTATCAATGGAAGCCACTGCCATCATATTGTCTGGAAATATTTGATCCCATTCGCTAAACGCTTGATTAGCAGTAATAATTAAACTACCTGATTCATAACGATCAGCTATTAAATCAAATAATACACTAGTTTCTGACTCATCTTTTTTTGCATATCCAATATCATCTAAAATTAATAAATGGTATTTAGATAATTTTGCTAAAGCCTGTGGTAACTCAAAATTCTTTCTGGCAAGTTGTAATTGCTGAACAATGACACTAGTTTGAGTAAAATAAGTACGAATACCTTGCTCGATAGCACAATGCCCAATTGCTGCAGCTAAATGTGATTTGCCAACTCCGCTTGGACCAAAGATGAGTATATTCTCAGCTTTCTCAACCCACTGACAGCATTCAGACAATGACTCAATTTGACCTTTATTAATTAATCTTGCATGCTTAAAATCAAAAGTTGCTAAAGTTTTTCCAGTTGGCAAACGCGATTCTTTTGTAAATCTATTAATACGTTTTGAATAACGTGCGCAAACTTCTAGTTCACATAATCTAGATAAAAATTTAATACAAGAATCAGATTGTTCTTCTACTTCTTCTGCTATTTTCTCCCAAGATTGTAGCATCGTTGTTAGTCGTAATTCTTTTAATAATAAAGGTAAAGTTGCTGATTCACGCATCCTTCACCTCCTGTATTAACAATAAATCATCGTAGCTTTTAAGTTCATGTTGCTCTACATCAATAGTAGGGACATTGATTACTTTACCAGAAAAATATTGCCTCAACTTATCTAGGTTTGGGATCTGATTTTTAGCTACTTGCTTCGTTACTAAATCTGATAATTTCTTTTCGCAATCAAACTTTGCTGCTATAGATAATATACCAACCATTATTTTACAACTTTCTCTACCTTTGACTTTTTGTTCCAGAAACGACCATATATCCTTATAGGCTTGGTTAGGTATAATATCATCTCTAAGTATTGAGAAACGAAATGCCTGAGGTTTTTTAACTAAGCTATCTATTAAGTGACGGTAATTAATTAGCCTTGCGCGTGTTTTCTCTTTACCTGCACGAATACGTGGAAGTTCAATTATAAACTTCGAGCCAAGATAGCAACATAAACGATTATCATAAAGATGTACTCGTAATTTTGCACCTTGAAAGCAAGATGGTACTGAATAAGTGGTACGGGCTACTTCAATCGTACCTGTAGAGTGTACAGGTACCACAAGTTCTTTAAAATCCATAGTTTTAAAAGGTGGCAATAATTGAAGAGCAGCTTTGTCTAATATTATATTTTTAGCATTACGCTGATTATGTTTCCTCACAACAATATTAAGCCAATTCTGATAATCCTCGATACTTTCAAAGTTGTTAGATTGGCGTATTAAAAGAGCCTGCTTAATTCGACGCTTTAAATGCCCATGTGAACTCTCTATACTACCATTCTCATGGCTTTTACCTAAATTATTACGCGTAGCTTCCATCTTATAATGTTGGCAAAATTGCTCATAACTTGAAGTTAGATCTTGGCGGGTGTCTCTAGTAGTATTTTTAAATGCTGCTGATAAACTATCAGAACGATGCTCTAATGGAGAGCCTCCTAAACATAAAAGTGCTTCTTGTAGACCTTCGGTCAAAGCTGTATAAGATTCGCCGCCTAAGATAACTTTCAAATAGCTCCAACCGCTATAAGCTAACCGAAAATGATATAGTAAATGACATAGTGGTTCATTTTTTATCAGTATAATTATACCCTTAAGTTGGGTGAAATCAGACAACCCTAAACGACCAGGAAGGTGAATTTGACGGAAAATCAATTCTTTTTCTTTGCCACTTAGAACTTTCCATTCCTTTGTCCGTCTCTGTAGTGTACGCAGTAAAGAATCAGGGTATTCACCAGGATATTTTTCTTGCAAATATTCTAATAATGTAATCGGGGTTAGTGCTGGACTTTCTTCCAATAACAACCTTAATTCACAATCCCAAATTTCCGCTAATGGGTCTTTTCTAGTTCTCCAATTACGGGCGGTAGGGGATAAAATTAAACAATTATTGGATTCTATCCTCTTACCTGATCTTTCTGAAATACCAGCCTTCGCTGAAGATGTTACTTGAGTGTAACCATTAATTCTTGATGTCATATATAAATTAACCTGTTGTTTAGTTATTTTTCTTCCAGGCATTTTTTGTTCTCTCAGTGAGTTTAATGCCTAGATTGTAACATTTAATAACAGGCCAAGATAGTTGTCGTTAAGGTGCCAGGATAATTGTCGTCTAATACATCAAACCTTGTTGAAACAGAGAAGAAGCTTTTAGCAGAAGAGGGTGCTAGTCAAGCAACGATACACCCATTAAAGCCAAATACAGTGCAGCAGAGCATTAAACCAGCTAATCAACGCAAGAAGCTAACTAACGCTGAATACAAAGCTAAGAGAGGCAAGCTACTACATTTTATACAATACGATGAGCTCAAGAGCCTAGCAGACCACTACCCTTTGTCTGCTGAAGATGTCTCGTTGTTGCAAAGTAAATCAGGCCGTGAGTTTGGTCTAAACGCTCAAAATCAAATACTGCAAGACATGTCAAACAAACCAAAGCTACTAGGGCACACATTCCCATCAAAAGCTAGCTTCATAGCCTACATGTCCAAAGCCCTTGCTAGTGAAAAAAGAAATGCAGTTCAAATCAACAACACAGATTTTAAGATTAAAGCTAATCTAACAAAGGAGCAGCTTATTGAATATACCACCCTTGCCCAAAGAGAGGCTTATTTATCCGAGGTAGAGGATAGGGCGATTACTCACCGTAGCGATGAAACGCAATTCAGGGCAAAGCTAGTAGGGGTGTTAGGTGAACGATCATATGATATTCTTCCTCATCTTGTTCGCATTGAGAAAAAGGACGAAGTATTTGAATTGCACTTAAACA
>DGBH01000036.1:2967-6170 GCA_002384205.1 Bacteroidetes bacterium UBA4009 | reverse complement strand
ACCCCTTTGCCATCATAGCCACCTTTTCGGTGTTTAAGTACAAAATTATCTTCTGGCCAAGCAGCTACTTTATCAGCTAGGTTTTCTATGGTAGCAAGGGAAAAGTCTAGCGTAGCCACACCATTATTTGCGTAGTATTCCTTTTGTAGTCCCTTGTCTTGTATGATAGTAAGCACTGAGGGTTTGGGAAAAACAGGTATTCCCGATTTTTCAAGTGTGAGAAGAGCTTCAACGTTCACGTGTTCAATTTCATACGTAACAACGTCGCTTAAGCCACCTAACTCTTTAATTTTAATTTCATCTTGAAGCGAGCCAATCACCTGATTTTTACATACCAAAGAAGCAGGACATTCATTGTTGATTTCTAAAAATACGTAAGAAGTATTCATTGGAGAGCCTGCTTCAAACAACATTTTACCCAGTTGTCCGCCACCTAAAACGCCGATTGTTTTTCCCATATTAAGATTTGATAAGTGCAAATGTCAAAAATTAATTGGACTACGCTTATTATCTATCTAAATTTGTTGCGCAAATAGCGCATTTTAGCATAAAAAATCATGGCAAGAGTAGTAGTAGGATTATCAGGCGGGGTAGATTCATCGGTAGCTGCCTATTTATTACAACAACAAGGTCATGAAGTAATAGGTATTTTTATGAAAAATTGGCACGATACCGGCGTTACCATAAGTGACGAGTGCCCGTGGGAAGAAGATAGTAAAGATGCACTTTTGGTAGCAGACAAACTGGGAATACCTTTCCATACCGTAGATTTGAGCGAAGAATATTACGAGCGTATAGTGTCGTATATGTTCAAAGAGTATAAGAGTGGTCGCACGCCAAACCCAGATGTACTCTGTAACAGAGAGATTAAATTTGACAGTTTTTTGAAACACGCTGTAAAATTGGGTGCCGAATATGTGGCAACGGGTCACTACTGCAGAAAGGCCGAGAGCGATACGGGATATGACTTGCTCGCGGGCAAGGATGACAATAAAGATCAAAGCTATTTCTTATGCCAAATAAATCAGGAACAATTGGCAAAAGCATTGTTTCCTATTGGAGAATTGGAAAAAAGTGAGGTGCGCCGCATCGCCAAAGAACAAGATTTAATAACTGCGGAAAAACGGGATAGTCAAGGACTTTGTTTCATAGGAAAAGTAAAATTACCTGATTTTTTGAAGCAGCAACTTACTGAAAAGAAAGGAAATGTAATTGAAATCGCTCGAGACTGGACCGGTTTTAAGAATGAGTTAAAACCCATAGAAGAATATCACTTTGCAGAATCGGATGGTAAAAAAATAGGGGAGCATAATGGTGCTCATTTTTACACCATTGGTCAGCGAAAAGGATTGAACATAGGCGGCCATGTTAATCCGTTATTTATTATTCAAATTAACACGGAAACGAATACGGTGTATGTGGGTGAGGGAGAAGACCATAAAGGTTTGCACAGACCAGGGCTACTCATTAAAAACGAGGATATTCATTGGCTAAAAAAAGTAGACGAGCTTACCATAGGCGAATCAAAAAGATATGAGATACGTATTCGCTATCGCCAACCACTGTCTGGAGCCACACTTATCAAAACAGATAATGGCTTAGAAGTGCATTTTGATGCACTGAAGTCTTCTGTGGCCAAAGGACAGTTTGCGGCATGGTACAGTGGAGATGTACTGGTAGGGAGTGGGGTGATTAGTTAAGAACTAAAAAAAGGACTGGATTTTTTGAAAAACTTCAAAAAATGATAGGATTTGGCCTCCGTTTCGTCACGAACTTCCAACGTTCTTTCCGCCGAGGCGGACGTCATTACCGACAAGTCTGGAATTTAAGGCCTGTTCTTATACGCATTGGTTGAGCCGGAAATGTAATCGGTGTAAATTTTTCAATTAATAACCAGTCCCTTACTTCAAAGGAACAGTATTATTCTCAAATTTGTTTTATAAACTTGCAACAATTTGAATCCAAATTGATAAGTATAATCATGCCAGTAAAAAATGCTGGCACATACCTAGAACCATGCCTTGATTCTATCTTAGCTCAGACCTATACGAATTGGGAGTTAATTGCGGTAAATGATGGAAGCACCGATGGTTCTGCAAAAGTCTTGTCTAAATACGCTACTGATTATAGCAATATTCACGTAGTGGATAGTGAGGGAGAAGGTATACCGAAGGCCTTACGAAAAGGGTATGGCTTATCTCGGGGAGAGTGGATACATAGAATGGACTCCGATGATTTAATGCCTGCAGAAAAACTACAGCTATTTATGGAGAGGGCAAGTATAGGAACCGTTGTAACGGGAAAGGTTTCTTATTTCTGCGATGAGTACACCGTAGGTGAAGGTTTTCTGAAGTACGCCAACTGGTTAAATGAAATCATGGAAAGTGGAGATTTTTGGAGGGATGTATTTAAAGAGTGCCCCATACCTTCTTCTGCATGGCTAATGCACCGATTAGATTTTGAAACTATTGGCGGTTTTAAATCTGACTTAATGCCCGAAGATTACGATCTGTGTTTCCGTATTATGGAATACAAACTCAAGGTGGTCCGGGTGCCACACGTAGTGCATCATTGGAGGGATAGCTCTACACGTACATCCAGAAATGAAAAATACTATTTTCCGATAGCTTACATTCCTCTTAAAGTGCATTACTTTGTAAAAATGGCGTACGATTCTTCTAAATGTTTAGTGCTTTTGGGTGCAGGGATAAAAGGAAAGAAAATGGCAAAAGAGCTTTTGGAAAAAGAAATATCCTTTAAATGGTATACCAATAATCCAAATAAAGTAGGACATGATATTTATGGGTTAGTAATAGAGGATGAACAACAAATAGATTTTGACAGTAGCCAGTTGATTCTAGCTATTTCTTCACCTGAAGATCAGTTGGTTATGCGAAAGAGACTTAACGAATTGCAAAAAATAAACAACCAAGATTACTTCTGGTTGTTCTAAGGAAGACCTTATTCTACTTCTTCGTAATCGACATACTCACCACCATGCTTGTCGTTTTTTTTAGTGGTTTTTTGAGAATTATTAACTGTAGTATCTTGTTTTTGTGGTTCGTTTTGTCGCACAACGTTAGAAATGCGAAAAATTCTTTTCACCACCCAATATATGATTAAGCCTAGAAAAAGGTACTTCACTATCTACTCAAATACATTGATTTTTGCTTGTATAACTCTCTAAATACAGGGTCTTTCGT
>DGBH01000036.1:0-2829 GCA_002384205.1 Bacteroidetes bacterium UBA4009 | reverse complement strand
TTATTTACATTTGGGAATTTGTTAAATGAGAACACAGGCTGTTTAATTGCATAACCTTCAAGTTTGGGTGTTACATTAAAATCTTTTAGTTTCATATCACCTATCATAATTTTAGTTGCGATATTGACATAAGGAACCTTGTGTGCTTTGCAAATAAAGGGAACAGTTCTACTTGCCCTTGGGTTTGCCTCTATTACATAAACCTCTTCATCTTTCACAGCAAATTGTATGTTGAGTAAGCCCCGGACATCCATAGCAAAAGCTATTTTTTTGGTGTATTCTTCCATTTTAGCCTGTACATTGGCTGATAAGCTAAACGGAGGCAAAACTGCTGACGAATCGCCCGAGTGAATTCCTGCTGGTTCAATGTGTTCCATCGTGCCAATCATCAAAACTTCTTCACCGTCACAAATACTGTCACTTTCAGATTCTTCGGCGCGGTCAAGGAAGTGATCTATGAGAACTTTATTTCCGGGTAAATCTCCTAAAAGATCGATAACTGCTTTTTGTAGGTCTTCGTCATTAATTACTATTTTCATTCCCTGTCCACCTAAAACATAGCTAGGGCGTACCAACACAGGATAACCTACCTCATGGGCTACTTGTACCGCCTCATAAGCGTTAGTGGCAACACCAAATCTTGGATAAGGAATATTTAAGTCTTTTAATAAGTTAGAGAAAGATCCTCGGTCTTCGGCCAAATCCATATTCTCGAAAGAGGTGCCTATAATACGTACTCCATGATCTCTCATACGCTCACTTAGCTTAAGTGCCGTTTGTCCGCCAAGTTGCACAATAACGCCAACTGGTTTTTCTAGTTGAATGATATCCCAGAGATGCTCCCAGAAAATAGGTTCAAAATATAATTTATCGGCTGTATTAAAGTCTGTACTTACAGTTTCGGGATTACAATTTACCATTATGGCTTCGTAACCCAATTCTTGAGCGGCTTTAATGCCGTGCACGCAACTGTAGTCAAATTCTATGCCTTGTCCAATTCTATTGGGCCCAGAACCGATTACGATAATTTTCTTTTTATCGGATATTTTACTTTCGCATTCTCCATCAAAAGTAGAATACATATAGTTGGTTGGCGAGCTAAACTCTGCAGAACACGTATCCACCATTTTATATACCCGATGTATGCCTAGCGCAGTTCGTTTGGCATGTACATCCATGTCGGTAATTCCTCCGCCGAGTAAATGGGCAATTTGAGCATCTGCAAATCCTTTCTGTTTCGCAAGACGCAATACATCTGCATCGATATTATCGAGGGTGTATTTTTTAATTTCACGGTCCATTTTTACCAGTTCATAGATTTGCTCCAGGAACCAACGGTCTATATTCGTAATTTTTTGAATACTGGTAATAGGCACTCCAAGCGCCATCGCATCTTTTAAATGGAAGACCCTGTCCCAACTTGGATTCGCCAGGCTGTGTAATATTTGATCGAGATTTTTTAGCTCGTAACCGTCAGAACCCAAACCTAATCGTTTGATTTCTAGGGATTGACATGCTTTTTGTAAAGCCTCCTGAAAGCTTCTACCTATACTCATTACTTCGCCTACGGACTTCATTTGTAAGCCTAGCGTGGTATCCGCACCTTTAAATTTAGCAAAATCCCAACGCGGTATTTTAACGATAGTGTAGTCTATACTTGGCTCGAAGAATGCTGATGTTGTTTTGGTAACTGGATTTTTTAATTCGTCTAGGTAATAACCTAAGGCAAGTTTAGAAGCGATTTTGGCAATTGGGTAACCAGTTGCTTTGGAAGCAAGCGCAGAGCTACGAGAAACGCGGGGATTAATTTCAATGGCAATAATGTCTTCGTTTTCTGGGTTTACTGAGAACTGTACATTACAGCCGCCGGCAAAAGTCCCCAAATTGCGCATCATGTCAAACGCCATATCTCGCATTTGCTGAAAACAGGTGTCGCTTAAAGTAAGTGCAGGCGCCACCGTAATACTCTCGCCTGTATGAATACCCATGGGATCAAAGTTTTCGATGGTACAGATTACTGCGATGTTATTGTTGGCGTCACGTAATAATTCTAATTCGTATTCCTTCCAACCTAAAACGGCTTGCTCTACGAGCACTTCATGAGTAGGAGAAGCTTCTAATCCTCGCTTTACCGCTTCATCAAAGTCATCTTTTGTATGTACAAAACCTCCACCATAACCACCCATAGTAAAGGATGGACGTATTACCAAAGGATAACCAATAGTTTGGGCAACTTCCTTAGCTTCGAGATATGAGTTCGCTATTCTTGAAGTGGCTATAGGAATACCAAGCTCAATCATAAACGAGCGAAAAAGATCACGATTTTCTGTTTTCTCAATAGCCGTAATATCTACACCTATTATCTTTACATTGTGATTATTCCATAGTCCAATTTCATCTGCTTCTATAGCTAGGTTTAAAGCTGTTTGACCACCCATTGTAGGCAATACATGCGTAATGGAAGGCTGCTCGATAAGTATTTGTTCGATACTTTCTACGGTCATAGGCAGCAAGTAAATGTGCTCAGCCATAGAAGGATCTGTCATTATCGTTGCGGGATTAGAGTTGATAAGTGAAACTTCTATTCCTTCTTCTCGCAAACTTTGAGCTGCTTGGCTACCGCTGTAATCAAATTCACATGCTTGTCCGATGATGATGGGTCCACTGCCGATGATGAGGACGTGTTTTATACTGGAGTCTTTAGGCATACATTCTTAAAATTGGGCAAAGTTATATTATAAAAACAGCGCAACAAGCGATGTGGAAAAGGTGGGAGAATGGAGTTGTGAATTGTTTCGGTTGAATAGGTTCGTGCGAATGAGTTCGTGT
>DGBH01000107.1 GCA_002384205.1 Bacteroidetes bacterium UBA4009 | reverse complement strand
CTTAACAGATTTCGCATGGATTTGCTTACAACGAACAAAACAACGTAAAAATTTTAATTAATCAGGAATATTAATTGTTAAGTGAATGTATTTACGGTGTGGTTACATAAATAGTATGACTTAATTTTCATCTGTTAAGGTGATGATGTAGTTTCCATTTAAAAGTTCAAACTCAAACTAAAGTGTCAAGTGCAAGTTTTGTTTGCTGCTATGTACAAGCTTTCCATTCTAATTAACCACCTCCATCTGCTTACTACCCACCTGTCCGTTTTCATCTATTAAGGTAATTATGTAGTTTCCTTTAGCAAACTCAAATTCAAGTTCAAAAGACAAACTCAAAAGCTGCTTCTCAGAATAAATGACTTTGCCCTGTAAATCGGTAACCACAATTTTATAAACGCCTTTTTTAGGCACTTCTATAGTCACCTTGCCATCACTGGGGTTGGGGTAAAGTCTAAAATCTAACATCTCAAGTCTAACGTCTCTTATGGAGGCAAAGCCAACATAAAAGCTATCACTTAATTCGCTCTCGCAGCCATACTCACTAACCAGTTGTACTTGCCAGAAGCCGTTGGAATTGGGGATTTGAGTTTGATTTTGCGTTTGAAACTTGAGTTTGCCATCTAGATACCAAGTATACTTAGCTGCTACTGTATTGCTTTCTATTTCTTGTCCTTTTCTTTGGATATTTGGCTTATTGGGATTTGGAATTTCAGAAATTGTAATCGTATCCCACGCTTGGCAAAAGGTCTTATTAGTCAATTTTACAATGTAAGTTCCTGCTGTATCTACTCGTAGCGTGTCGGTGTGAAAATGGTCGTAATCTACTATCGGGCCTAGATTATCATCTAGGTTGGGTTCTTCGCCATTCCAATGTACGCAGTGCATATTGGGCGGTGCTATTAGACTTATGTTCGCTTGTTTGCCTTGGCAGTAGAATGTGTCTTTTCCTAGTTCATCTTTTTTCCACTTTGGTCTTATAGTGAGTGTTTTAGTTACCGTATCACTGCGAGTAGCAGTAATGGCTATGTGGCTTACTTCATACTTATTTTCCAGGCTATCTGCCTGCGGAAAGGTGTAGGTTACATTTTTACCTTGTCTAACTTCTATAGTCTCATTTCTAACGTCTTTGAACAACCACTTCCATGAAGTGGCTTGTAATGTGTCTCTTCCCTCAAAAGCGTAACTATGCTCACAACAATCTTCGGTATACGCAAAATCTATACTTGGCGTGTAGAAGTAGGAGGCGTTGAAGTTGGGGAGGCCGTAGTTTACATTGGCGGGTAAGGTTACTGCCTTTTGAACAAAACCACATGCCATGCCAGCTGAATCTGGGAACTCAATAACATCTAGGAATGGCTCTAGGACGCGGGCGATATAGATTTTATTATCTGGGCCTCTTTGCATACCTGTAAAAGCATCATTTTTTGTAAATCCAATATTAATGTAAGTTCCTGTTTCTATATTTACTTGTAATAAATCGCCACTAACTAATGTCACGTAAAGGAATTTTTCATTTGGGGAAAACTCTATACCATAAGGCCTTATGTTCTGTAGGGATACTACAGATTCTCCAACAATTCCTGTTTCACTATCAAATGGATAGATTTCAAAAAAACCACTAAAGTAGGTTGCTGCCATTGCAACGAATTTTCCACTTGGTGACAGTTTTATCATACCTTGACCGTATGAATTTCTTAACATTGCCGATGATGAAATTTTCGATATCGTAGGGCAAATTATGTCATTAGATTTATTCATAAAAAACGAATAAAAATAGTCTCCTTTATTGTGAGTAATTGATAATGGTGTTATACTATTTTTCATCATTATACCAGAAATCTTTTCTGTGCCATCTGTTAGAAGTAGTCTATTCAATCTGTCAATATTAATGATGCTGCCACTAAGGTTAAAGGAAGTTAAACTTAATTTGGGACTTGGATAATTGCAAAAATCCGTAACAAATACATTAAAGGTTGAGTCACCATTGTTTAATATAAGACTGCCTTGAGTTGAAGATGAGGAACCTAATAGTTCTGAAATTACTTCAAAATCAACTGAGTTAAAAAGAGAATACCCATTGGAATAGTATAATAGATTTCCATTTTTATCTGATAGGACACTAGTGCCTTCATCTATATTGTTTTTACGACTTAGAGTAAACAATATAGAGTCGTGTTTAAATTCTAATCCTATGCTATCGCCAATTACCCAATTGTTTGAAGAATTATAGCTTGGGTTGGTTTCATAAACTTGTGCGATTGAATTAAAATCCAGAAGCATACAAGCTAGAATTATAAGGTATTTATTAATTAAATTCATTTTAATTACAGAAACTTTATTAGCACTAAATGTTGCTTTGAGACAAATGTATGCTAAAAAGCATATATCTATTTGATGTCCGGAGACGCAAAAAATAACTTAATATCAAGGTCAAATTTCACTATCGTGTAATTTGGGTTTAATATTATCTTATCTCATCACTCAAAATCTTACCATCCTCTATAGTAATTACCCGCTTGGCTCTGTCTATTACGCGCTGGTCGTGGGTGCTAAACACAAAAGTCATATTTTCTTCTTGATTGAGTCGGTACATTATGTCTAACAAATTAGCGGTAGATGCACTGTCCAGATTGGCAGTTGGCTCATCTGCCAATATAAAATCGGGTTTGCTGGCTAACGCTCTGGCTACCGCTACACGTTGCTGTTGGCCGCCACTCATTTCATTGGGTTTTTTATTTATTTGGTCTTCTAGGCCTACGGCTTTTAGAAGTTTGGTGGTCCGTTCGTCTCTTTCTGCCTCGCTTTTGTTTTGCAGTAACATAAGAAATTCTACGTTCTCTTTGGCTGTAAGAACAGGAATCAGGTTGTAACTTTGGAATACGAAGCCAATGTGATTCAATCTAAAATCAATGAGTTGATTTTCGGACAGGTGGGCAATGTTAGTTTCACCTATAATTACATTTCCTTCCGTAGGGGTGTCTAAACCACCAATTATATTTAACAAGGTAGTTTTTCCACTGCCCGATGGACCAACTATAGCCGTAAATTCACCGTTTTTTATTTCTACATTTATTCCTCGTAAGGCTTCTACTCTTACTTTTCCGTCGTCGTAGGTTTTAGTGACATGGGTAACTTTTATCATATTTGATTCTTATGATGCATAATTTTATAACTTAAGAAATGGTACAACTTTGATGGGTAGTACTTTTAATGGTATTTCTGTATATCAACAGACAGATGTAGGTGAGATTAAACAAAATCATGCCGTTCTGAGGGTCTCTGCGGGGTTCAACTTTAGTGCTTTTAGAGCTGGATAAATGCATGAAAGGATGGCTGTAATGATAACCAGAATACTTATGATGACATAATACTTGTCGTCTAATATGGGGAAAAGAGTGCTTTCAAGACCGATGCTCCTCAATCCTTGAGCGGCAAAGGACAAATCAATGCCAACTCTTCCAAAGAAATTAACAGCCAAGTACGTACTGAAAATTCCCAAAGGCCCTGCTATGAGTGCCAAAAATATAGATTCCCAAATAATCATCCAAAAAACCTTGCGTTTATTCATTCCTACCGAGATTAGCATGCCAAGTTCTTTTTTGCGCTCTAATACGGCCATCAGCATAGTATTTACAATTCCAAAAGCCAATGCCAGCATGATAATAATTAGAAAAAGAGTCATTACTAAATCCATCATTTTGTCTGCGTAGCCCAAATCAGGCGCTATTCCGCGCCAACTGGCTATATGCTGGTTTGGAAATTTTGAGATAAGTTCTTCTCTGAATTGCTCTACCTCTTTTTCCTCATGCAATACCACTGCAATTTCGTGACTACCCTGAATGCTCGTAAGATTCTGTAAGTCTTCTAGTCTTACAAAGGCATTTAGCTCATCATACATAGAATTACTCGTACTAAAAATATCAACTACCTTGAAAATCCCTGTAATAGGAACCCCCATGTTATTGGTAAACGAGCATTGAATGGTTGTTTTTACACGTGCATTTAGCTTGGTAGCTAGTTTTTGACTAATAATAATGGGTGGTTTTTGCTTGTATCTTTCTAGGAAGTTTCCGGCAATACACTGTTCGGCAAGATCTGTCACTTGCCGTTCTTTCTCAGGGTCTATTCCGTTTAATATAACGCCGCTCGTTCCTCCGGCGCTTTGTATGAAACTTTCTACTTTGAGTCTAGGACTAATGCCTTTTACTTTTTTACTTTTTTCTAAATACGTAATGATGTCTGCTTGCTGATTTATGGTATCGTCTAGTCTTCCATATTTTAAGTAGGCAGAATCATGTAGTTGAAGGTGACTTACATACGTTCTTATGGCATTGTTTTGCCGCATTTTACTGAGGCCAGTAGCTGTGCTTATTACAGCTAGTCCTCCGAATATACCCAGAGCTATAGCGGTAATTACCACCCAACTCCGAAGCTTATTCCTCCATATATTTTTAAACGCTATTTTTACAATCATCGTCGCATTGCTTTAATAGGTTCTAATCTTTTAATCTTTACTATGGTGTACATATTCACTACCAACACAATAAAGAAGATGATGCCTGCATGCGATAATGCAATACTGGGGTCTAATGATGTTGGGATTAGTGCTTCGAAACCATATTTCTCTACCACTTCTTGCATTTGTCCACTCAGGTTTATAGGGTAAATATTAAAGTATAATACAACTGGAAATGCGAAGGCTAGTCCAGCAATAATTCCGGTAATAGCCATTAGAATGGTTTCTAAGATGGCAACAATAATCACCTTGTTTTTGGCCATTCCGACGGCTATTAGAACTCCGTACTCAAAACTTCTTTCTTCGGTAAGCATGAGCACCGTGCCAAACAAACTAAAGGTAATAATGCTGTATAAGATAAATAGCACAAATAATCCTCCGGCCTTATCCACTGCAATTAATTGTTGTAGTTCGGGAAGCATTTCGTTCCAATTTAGTACTTCTAGTTGATTTGTATCTACTCTGGCAATTACCTCTTGTTGGGTCTCTTCCCAATTATCATTTTTTAAGCCTAGTACTGCGGTGGTTACCATGTTCGGCATTGCAAAAAGTTCCTGAGCTTGAGCTAGATCCATAATGACCGTTCTCTTGTTTAACTCTGGTGTTTTTAAATCTATAAACCCAATAATAGGATAGGAGCCTGAAGCCATAGATCCTTGGTAGCCTTGGCTCAAAAAAATAATAGAATCGCCCAATCGTAAGCTCATAATATCACGTAAGCCTATGCCTACTAGTATTCCGGTCTTGCGGTTTGTAAAGTATTCGCCTTGAACTACTTTTTTATCCAGTCCCAAACGATTTTTCTCTTGCTGTACATCTAGACCTAGTAGAGCTACTGGTTTGGAATTGTCGTCTTTAGACGCAAGGGCAAATCCTTCTATTCGGTAACTTAAATAGCTGACGTTCTCATGGTCTAGTAAGTACGTAATATCTTCGGGAGAAAAGCTATTATCTAAGGTTTTTTCTGTCCAAAACCCTTGCTTGTGAACTTGAATGTACCCAAGATAACTACTTACTATATTTTTAAGCATATTGCCATAGGCTCCGTATTGCAAGCTTCGCATGAATACAGCAAAAATGACCGCAAAAATGATGGACGAAACGGTAATTATACTACGACGCTTATTTCTAAAAATATTACGCCAAGCTAGTTTGAATAGCATTACAAAAGGAACAAACGTAATGTATGGTTGTTTGTCCCAAAATGACAATTTAGGCGTATTTCAATTTTCATCAAATGGGTTCCTATTTATTTTCACTTCGTTAAACTTTGCGATTCAAATTAGAATGGACCGTTATTTTCTTTTAATACTGACGATTTTGTCACCAACGGTTATTTTATTCACTACTTCCATGCCGCTCATTACCCTAGCAAAAATGCTGTATCTCCCGTCTAAATGTGGTGTTGGGCAGTGGGTAATAAAAAATTGTACGCCTTCGGTATCTAAACCTGCGGAGGCCATACCTACG
>DGBH01000135.1:10832-11865 GCA_002384205.1 Bacteroidetes bacterium UBA4009 | reverse complement strand
AAATGGATTTTCATGTTTTTGGCTATCGTAAGTTTGGCTCCTGGTTTAACATAAAAATATCCGTAAACTACAATGGGTAGTTTGTCATTGGACCAGGTGGTGTCTTTATCTATACTGTCTCTAAAAAAATAATGAGCGTCTTGCCCCCAGCCAATCAGCATGGTCTTACTTTCCTTACCGTTTGTGGTGTAAATAATAGAATCTCTGATAATCAATGGATTAAAATCAGGGCTATTATTATTGGGGTCTGGATGTACTTCAACAAAAAGAAAAATACTGTCTTTTGGCAGTATTTCCACATCATTAAAACGGTAACCAGGCTCCCCATCCACATTCAACCTAAAGTGAGAATTTGCTCCACCTGCCAGTTGGATAGAAGTTCGAATACTCTCATTATACGGATTATATACTAATATTTGTTTCGTTACTGATCGTGGTTTTTGTAAGCTTACTTTAGTAAATACGGTGTCAAACCACAAGGTGTCGGTATTCACTTTTACCGTATCATTTAAATTGAATTTATCCTTTCTACACGATGTGCTAGTAAGGTAAAATGCCATCAAAAGCACTAAATATGGGGCTAATTGCTTCAAGGATTTAAAACGCTATAGGCAAAGGAAATATTTTATTCGGAGTATTCACTTTTATTCATTCCTAAATATTGAGTAAGGGTTCTTTTTATCTTAAGGTTCAAGTCATTTATACGTATATAAGAATTTCAAATATCTAATTTACACAAGTCGAGTTCATCTTTGAAAAGAATTATAGTCTGAAACTAAACAATTATGAAGAAATTATTTTTACTCACTTTATTAGCTACTGTTGCCATCTCGTGCACTAAAAGTGGCGATGCAAATCAAGATGAAGGCGGTTGCCCATTTGGATTTGATGGCATGAAAAAACATAACGATGCAAACGATAACCAAGATTGGTGGCCTAACCAATTAGATTTATCTGTACTTCGACAACATTCAGATCTTTCTAACCCTATGGGAGAAGATTTTGATTACGAAGCTGCATTCAATAGTCTTGA
>DGBH01000135.1:5753-10632 GCA_002384205.1 Bacteroidetes bacterium UBA4009 | reverse complement strand
CGGATGGCTTGGCATAGTGCAGGAACGTATCGTACAGGGGATGGAAGAGGGGGTTCTCGTGAAGGCCAACAACGATTTGCCCCATTAAACAGCTGGCCGGATAATGCCAACCTGGATAAAGCTAGAAGATTACTTTGGCCTATCAAGCAAAAGTATGGCAATAAAATATCATGGGCAGATTTGATGGTACTGTCAGGAAACGTAGCGTTAGAGTCTATGGGTTTTGAAACGATAGGATTCTCAGGTGGTAGAAAAGATGTATGGGAGCCGGCAAAAAATGTGTATTGGGGTTCTGAAAAAGAAATGTTGGATGATAAGCGATATACCAAAGATGGTACACTTGAAAAACCACTCGCAGCGGTTCAAATGGGTCTTATTTATGTTAATCCAGAGGGACCTAATGGTAACCCGGATCCAGTAGCAGCAGCTAAGGCTATTCGTGAAACATTTGGCCGTATGGGGATGAATGATGAAGAAACCGTTGCGCTTATTGCAGGTGGTCATACCTTGGGTAAAACACATGGTGCAGCTCCAGGTTCACATTTGGGTGCAGCGCCCGAAGGTGCGGATATAGAAGAACAAGGATTTGGATGGAAGAATAATCATAAGTCAGGTAAAGGTCCTGATGCTATTACTTCAGGTTTAGAAGTAATATGGACCCAATCACCTACAAAATGGAGTCAAGGGTTTTTCAAAAGTTTATTTGAAAACGAATGGGAACTTACCAAAAGCCCAGCAGGAGCGCATCAATGGGAAGCGAAAAATGCAAAAGAGCAATTCCCGGACGCATTTGATTCTAAAAAATACCATAATCCTACTATGCTAACCACAGATCTTTCGCTCAGATTTGATTCTACTTACGCTCCAATATCACGCAGATTTTATAAAAATCCAGATGAGTTTAATGCCGCATTTGCAAGAGCATGGTTTAAACTTACACACCGAGATATGGGACCATCGTCTACTTATACGGGGCCTGAAGTGCCAAAAGAGGAATTTATTTGGCAAGACCCTATCCCAAAATCAAATGGTGTACTAATTAATGCAACGGATATTAAATCATTAAAATCAACTATTCTAAATTCGGGCTTATCCGTAAGTGAGCTCATCACCACGGCGTGGGCTTCTGCATCTACCTATAGAGGTTCAGACAGAAAAGGGGGTGCAAATGGAGCTAGAATTTGCCTGGAGCCGCAACGTAGCTGGGAAGTAAATAATCCTTCTCAGTTAAATAAAGTGATAGCCGTATTACAATCCGTGCAAAAAGATTTCAATGCGAAATCAGGTGCTAAAAAAGTATCGATTGCAGATCTTATTGTGTTGGGAGGAAGCGCTGCTTTAGAGAAAGCGGCCAAAGATGGAGGTTACACGATTACAGTACCGTTTACGCCAGGTAGAATGGATGCTACTCAAGCCCAAACGGACAAAGCGGGTATGGCAGTGTTAGAACCAATGGCGGATGGTTTCAGAAACTATCTTAAAACGAAATACACCTTATCTACGGAAGAACTACTAGTAGATAAAGCACAATTACTCACACTAACAGCGCCAGAAATGACTGTTTTGGTTGGAGGTATGCGTTCTTTAGGGGCTAATTACGATAACTCAAAAACAGGGATACTTACTGCCAATCCTGGTATATTAAGCAATGACTTCTTCATAACCTTATTAGATATGAATACCGAAGTAAAAGCGATAGATGCTAAAAAAGAACTATTTGAAGGTAAAGATCGCACTACCGGCAAAGTGAAATGGACAGCTAGTCGTGCAGATCTAATCTTTGGTTCTAACTCAGAGCTTAGAGCTTTGGCAGAAGTGTATGCCAGTTTTGATGGTCAAGATAAGTTCGTAAAAGATTTTGTAAATGCATGGGTAAAAGTGATGAATCTCGATAGATTTGATTTATAAAAATCTTCATTTACCATAAATAGATCACGTAATCTGCAACAGTAGATTTACACGAGAAAGGCTAGTCTTAATTTGACTAGCCTTTTTTTGTTGGGGGTTCAGTTATTTTGAAGCGTTTAGATAAACTATTGTATGATAGGGATTAATGGGAATGGAATAAAAATTAACTAGGTACTTTACGGCAATTAACTTCCCTAGTTCATTTAATAAATACCTACAAAAAATATAAATCAGAGCATTAAATAAACTAATCTTGTGTCTTAAGATTAACGATTGAATTTGGAACATAAAAAATATAATGATTTAGGTTTAGGTGTTAGAGCATCAGCAGGACGATACCGTATATTGAATAAAGATGGCTCGTTTAATGTACAAATGACCAATCTTCCATTTAAAGAAAGGGTTAATTTTTTTCATTATTTGGTTAGTGTGTCATGGTCTCGTTTTTTTGGCCTTTTAGTGTTGAGCTATTTTGTAATCAATATCTTGTTTGCTTTATTTTATTTTCTTGTCGGGGTAGAGCACCTCTCGGGTATAGAAGGCTCACATGGGTTTGAGCATTTTTTAGGAGCCTTTTTCTTTAGTGCTCAAACGCTCACTACGTTAGGTTATGGGAGAGTTGCCCCTATTGGTTTAATTACCAATAGTATAGCAGCTACAGAATCGATGATTGGTCTTTTACTTTTCGCCCTGGCTACGGGTATGTTGTACGGTCGTTTTTCTAAGCCCACTGCCAAAATAAAATACAGTAGTAACGCTGTGATAGCCCCTTATCAAAATATCAATGGATTTATGTTTCGGTTACTCAATCCACATAAAAATCAACTGCTTGAGGTAGAGGCTAATATATCTCTCTCCTGGTTAAAAGACAATTCTGAAATGAGAGACTTTTTTCAACTGGACTTGGAACGGAATTCCGTAATTTTTTTAACTAGCGCATGGACCGTTGTACATCCTATCACTCAAGAAAGTCCTATGTATGGGGTAACAGATGATATACTAATAAAAAAAGATGCCGAATTTATTATTACGATTAAGGCCTTCGATGAGTCATCAGCACAGTTAGTGTATTCCCGTACTTCGTATAAAGCGAACGAGGTACGCTGGAGCGAAAAATTTGCGTATATCATAGATCATTCTGCCGTTGGACTGAGTATAGATGCCAGTAGACTAGGGGAATCTCATAAAGCAGACTTGAATTTATAGCCCCTAATAACCAACACTACCATAACGAACAATCATGACAACTTTTACCAAAAACATAATTATCTTCCTAATCATCAACGTTGCGGCACTAGGCATTGGCGGTTTCTTGATGGGAGACGGGCCAAGTGGAGAATATTATCAATCTATAAATAAAGCTCCGTGGACACCTCCCGGATGGTTGTTTGGTGCTGCATGGACACTTATTATGGTGTGCTTTAGTTTTTATATGGCCTATTGGTTCAAAGCCGAAAATGATAAAACTGTTTGGGGATTATTTGCATTGCAATTTGCACTTAATGTGGGATGGAATCCGTTATTTTTTTATTTTCACTTGGCATTGCCAGGACTTCTAGTCATAATAGCTTTAACCGCTTTGGTTGGCTATTTATTAGTGAGCAATTGGAGTTTGTTAGGTAATGTATCCTTACTTATAGTACCCTACTTCGTTTGGTTATGCATTGCTACGTCACTAAATTGGTATGTTTTGCTAAAGAATTAAGATAATAGCAACTCATTTCGTTGGCTTATTAATTATAGTAGGCATAAACTTGGGTAGTTACGTTTTATAACAAAACACTTAGTCTACTCAAAACGTTACCTTTGCACACAAAATCATGTCTATTACGCAACGACCATTATCCGCCTGGCTGCCCATTACCAAAAAAGAGGTAGAAGATAGGGGCTGGGGTGAGCTTGATGTAATTCTGATTACGGGCGATGCCTACATAGACCATCCCGCTTTCGGAGCGGCTGTTATTGGCCGTATTATTCAAAGCGAAGGGCTTCGGGTAGCGATTATTCCACAACCTAATTGGCAAGATGATTTACGTGATTTTAAAAAATTAGGTGCACCAAGATTATTTTTTGCAGTTACCTCAGGTAATATGGATTCTATGGTGAATCACTATACCGCTCGTATGCGACGAAGAGCCACAGATGCTTATTCGCCAGGAGGGTTAAATACGCTTCGCCCTGATTATGCACTCACTGTTTATTGTAAAATACTTAAAGATTTATATCCTCATACGCCTGTATTAGCAGGAGGTATTGAAGCGTCATTGCGCAGGGTTACGCATTACGACTATTGGAAAGACGAGCTCATGCCTAATATTTTGGAGACAAGTAAAGCGGATCTCGTAGTTTACGGTATGGGTGAAAAACCTTTGCGTGAAATCTTACAACTGCTTAAAAAAGGAGTGCCTTTCCATCAACTTACCATGGTAAAGCAAACTGCTTACCAGCGGCCAGCAGAAGATGGAATCCCTAAAAACAAACATTGGAAGGACATAGAACTCAATGCACATGAAGTTTGTTTGGAAGACAAAAAAGCATTTGCGTCTAACTTTAAACACGTAGAACAAGAAAGTAATAGCGTACAAGCCAAACGCATCATTCAAAATACCTACGATAAAAATCTAATTATTAATCCGCCTTTTGAAACTATGACGGAAGCAGAAATAGATTTTGCGTTTGACCTTCCCTATACACGATTACCTCATCCTAAATATGCTAAAAAAGGGCCGATTCCAGCATATGAAATGATTAAGTTCTCTATCAACACACATAGAGGATGTTTTGGTGGATGTAGTTTTTGTACAATTTCAGCCCATCAAGGTAAGTTTATTGCTAGTCGTTCTGAAGAGTCTATCATGAAAGAAGTTGAGCAAGTAACTGAGATGCCCGATTTTAAAGGCTATTTGAGTGATATTGCTGGCCCAAGTGCTAATATGTATAAGATGAAGGGTAAAGACCAGTCTATTTGTGA
>DGBH01000135.1:0-5600 GCA_002384205.1 Bacteroidetes bacterium UBA4009 | reverse complement strand
GACTTGTATAGAAAAATAGATGCTCATCCAAAAATCAAAAAAGCATTTGTGGGTTCGGGAATTCGTTACGATTTGCTAACGAAATCCTATAATAAAAAAGGAGATGAAAAAGATATGCTTGAATATATGGAGCAGCTTCAAACGCGACATGTTTCCGGTCGATTAAAAGTAGCCCCAGAGCACACTTCAGATGACACACTTAAAATAATGAGAAAGCCGAAGTTTGAGCATTTTCATAGTTTTAAGAAGATGTATGACAAGATAGATCAGAAATTTAACCTGAATCAAAAACTTATTCCCTACTTCATCTCTAGTCACCCTGCGTGTAAGGAAGAAGACATGGCAAACTTAGCTGCAGAAACTAAAGAAATGGGTTTTCAGCTGGAGCAAGTACAAGACTTTACACCCACACCTATGACTGTGGCTACGGTTATCTACTATTCGGGTTATCATCCCTATAGACTAGAAGAGTATTACGTTCCCAAAACGAAAAAAGACAAAGAAAATCAACATCGCTTTTTCTTCTGGTATAAGCCCGAAAACCAACAATGGATTCGTGATAGATTGCATGGAACCGCTCAAGCAGGGCTAATCAATACGTTGCTCAGCAAGGCGTCTCCTAGTAAGAAACGGTATAAAGGTAAAGCAGATAAATTTATCAAAAAACACGGTAACCCAAACAACCAAGGCATGGAAAAGTACATGAAGAAGCCTGGAAATGGGAAGGGGTGTTGAGAAACGAATGTTTCTAGAATAGAGTGCTTTTGTAGTCTGAATGTTTTTGGTTAGTATTTCCTAACGCAATTCAAAGTTTTTACCCAAATATACTTTACGTACCATTTCGTCTTCAGCTAATTCTTTAGCAGTTCCTTTTTTAAGTAATCTACCTTCAAAAAGCAAGTAAGCTCTATTTACCAAACTTAACGTAGCGTGTACATCGTGGTCGGTGATAAGTACGCCAATATTTTTGGTAACCAGTTTTTGCACTATTTCTTGAATGTCTTCCACGGCAATGGGATCTACACCTGCAAAGGGTTCGTCAAGCAAAATAAATTTAGGATCGGTAGCCAAGGCTCTAGCTATTTCACATCTTCTGCGCTCGCCACCACTAAGCACCTTGCCTAAGTTTTTTCGCACTTTCTCTAGTCCAAACTCAGCGATAAGAGATTCTGTTTTATCTCTTTGTTCTTCCACGCTTTTGTTCGTCATTTCCAGTACTGCACGTATGTTATCCTCGACGGTTAAATCTCTAAAAACAGATGCCTCTTGTGGCAAGTAGCCAACGCCTCGTTGAGCTCGTTGGTACATGGCTTTGCCGGTTATATCCTCATCATCTAAAAAAACTCTTCCAGCATCGGGTTTTACTAATCCTACTACCATATAAAAAGTAGTTGTTTTTCCTGCACCATTCGGTCCAAGTAAACCAACAATTTCGCCCTGCTCTACTTCAAGTGACATATCATTCACCACCTTCCGTTTTTTGTATTGTTTTATAAGATTTTCGGCCCGTAAACGCATTTATAGTTCAAAAGTAATGTCTAATGAATAGCAAATATGTGTTTTCAATTATATTTGTCGAATTAATTAATATTAAAGATGAAAAAAATACTTTTAAATCTGCTTATTTTAGCTGGAATGTCAGTTCAGAGTAATGCTCAACAATGGTTGCAAGTAAAGGGTGGAGCCGGTCTAGCATTAGCACAAGGATATGAGGGTACCACGCCAGGAGTGGGCATATTAGGTGGATTGGGTTACAAGTACCAAATCTACAAGAGATTGATGATGGAAGGAGATGTTCTTTTTGATTCTCGAGCACTCTCTTATCCAACCAATCAAATAGATAAAGATGGATTTACAATTATGACTCCAGGTGGCGGTTCATACGTACAAATTCCAATTACTATTCAATATATGATTCCGTTCAAAAAGAAACAACTTATACCGTATAGAGTCGGCCAGCCACAATCGTACTTTTTTCTTGAGGGAGGACCATATTTCGCCTATGGATTAAGTGTGACTACATATAATAATCCAGATTTTATAGCTCCTTTTTTGGGTACTGCTGATACGTTTACGGCAGCAGGCTTAACTCCGCGTAAAATAGATGTAGGCATCACTGCCGGTATCGGAGTTAATTTTAAAATCGGTGAAAATGGAAAAAGATTTATCGTTGGAGCCCGATCTAATTTTGGCATGCTTAATATTTATAACGACGATAGACTAGGTAAAGCAACTAATTTAGCATTAATGGGTTACGTAGCCTATGATATAAACTTAACTAAAAGAGAACATATTAGACATCCTTGGTAATTCTAATATCCTTCAGCATCAGTTGAATGGATGATACATTACGAAAAACATTTTCATTAATCTGAAAGCAGGCTTCAAAAGAGTCTGCTTTTTTTATGTCAGTATATTGTGCAGCCATACCAAATCCAACGGCTGCTATAGCCGATTTAGAGCGCTTAATGTTTAATCTAATATGCTCTTGTGTCTGACCAATTATTTTGCCCGTCCCGTCATCTTTTAAGTTTTTGGCGTAAAAAACGGGAGTCAGATTCCCCGGACCGAAGGGAGCCATTTTATTCAGAATGTTTAAGAATTTCATGTCTGCATCGTCTACATCTAGCTGAGCATCATAATACACTTTTGGCGTGAGCATTTCCTCATCTAATATTTCTTCACCTACTTTTTCGAATGCCTCGCGAAATGCCTCAAGATTTTCAGCCTTAAGTGTCATCCCCGCCGCATACATATGTCCGCCAAACTGAATTAAATGTTCACTGCATTTTTCCAATGCAGCATGCACATCAAAACCGCTTATACTGCGGGCACTCCCCGCTAGAATACCTTCGCCACTTTTAGTAAGTATAATAGTGGGTCGGTAGTATAGCTCAATAGCTCTACTCGCAGCAATACCAACGACACCTTTATGCCAGTCTTCCTTATAAAATACATGTGTTTTACGATGTAGTAATGCTGGGTTTTTAGCAATAATTTCCTGAAAATCTGCTGTAATTTTTTGATCGACAAGCTTTCGACTGGCATTCTGGGTTTGTAGTTCAGTAGCGTATTGATCGGCCGTTGCTTCGTCTGAAGCTATGAGCATTTTAACAGCACTTTTAGCATCGTCCATGCGTCCAGCAGCATTTATACGAGGTCCTATATAAAATACTAAATCTCCGATAGTGAGTTCGTCTTTGTTGATTGATATTTCTTTGAGTTTGCGCAATCCAAGTCGAGGTTGTTGATTTATTATTTTCAGACCAAAATGGGCGATGATTCTATTTTCGTCCACAATCGGAACTATGTCACTCGCAATACTAAGTGTGGCATAATCCAGGTACTGTAAATATTCGCGTTCATCCAAGTCATTCACTTGACTATAGGCTTGAGCTAGTTTCAATCCGATGCCGCATCCTGCCAATTCTTTGAACGGATATTCACAATCACTTCGCTTAGGATCTAAAACCGCAACCGCTTTTGGAATCTCTGCACCGGGCAGGTGATGGTCACAGATGATGAAGTCTATCCCCAAACTAGTCGCATAATCTATTTTTTCAATAGAACGAATACCGCAATCTAATGCTATGATTAAGCTTAAGCCATTTGCCTTAGCATAGTCGATGCCGTCATTGCTAATGCCATAACCTTCCTTGTAGCGGTCTGGGATGTAGTAATCTATTTTATCAAATTTATCTTTAAAAAAAGAATAAGCCAAGGCTACGGAAGTGGTCCCATCTACATCGTAATCCCCAAAGATTAAAACGCCTTCTTTCTGTTGTTGTGCAGTTTGAATTCGCTCAATAGCCTTATCCATATCTCTCATCAAGAAAGGATCGTGCATGTCACCAATTCTAGGATTGAAGAATTTTTTGACCTTATCTGACGAATCAATGCCTCGCTGTACCAACATTTTAGCGATTATTTCAGGTGCATTTAGCTCTTGGGTAAGCACATCTACTAGTGCTTGATCAGGAGCTGATTTCTGTTTCCAGATTTTGGTTTTTAAAATTGAATTTTCCAATATGAATAGCGTTAGGATAGCAATTGATGAGTGCTATCCATTATTTTTCAAAAATAAATAAATAAACGGGAAGCCCTATGCTTGTCTATCAAGACTCAGGGAGAAGTTAGAGTGAGAAGATTAAACGTCTTTATGCCAAACTAATTTCGACTTGGCTTAAATCAATAAACTCTTGAACGCGGGTATTTACTTCTTCGGTACTCAAGTTTATGATTCGTTCGGTTCCAAATTTTTCTACACAGAAACTAGCCATGGCACTACCATATATTACCGCTCGTTTCATGTTGGCAAACGAAATGTCATCTGAAGCAGCGAGGTGACCAATAAATCCACCGGCAAAAGTGTCACCGGCTCCTGTTGGATCAAATACGGATTCTAAAGGTAAAGCAGGACAATAGTATATCTTGTCTTCGCCAAATAATAGTGCGCCATGCTCTCCTTTTTTAATAATAAGAAACTTTGGACCCATAGCCATTATTTTTTTAGCAGCTGTTTTAAGTGCATACTCACCACTTAATTGACGAGCTTCTTCATCATTGATAATAAGTACGTCAACTAGGGCTATGGTCTTATCTAATTCTTCGCGAGCAATATCCATCCAAAAGTTCATGGTGTCCATTGCGATTAGTTTTGGCTTGGTTTCCATTCGCTCAATAACGGTACGTTGCACTTCTGGCGAAAGATTACCTAGCATTACATAGTCACTGCCTTGGTAGGTGGCAGGTATAATTGGATCAAAATCACCCAATACATTTAATTCAGTAACCAAAGTGTCTCGACTATTCATATCATTATGGTATTTGCCGCTCCAAAAAAATGACTTCTCATTTTCTTTGATTTGTAAACCCTCTGTATTGACGCCATGTTTTTCTAACAAGGTGATATCTTCCTTTGGGAAATCTCCGCCGACTACAGCCACTAGATTTACATTATGGGTAAAATAGCTACTGCTTAGTGAAATATAGGTGGCAGCACCACCAATTATTTTATCTGTCTTGCCAAATGGTGTCTCGATGGCATCAAAAGCCACGCTTCCTATTACTAATAAACTCATGGGACAAAAGTAGTTTTTTCAATTTCCTAATCATTACTTGGGATATATTCAACTAATACACATTTCTATATTTACCTTCGCGCTCATGATCCTAAATGAAATAGCAATACAATTAGATCTTGCTGCTAAAAATGCAAAAGCAATCGTACAAATTAGCCAAAGCAAGAATATTTCGGAAGAACAAGCCTATGAGATTCAGCGGTTATCATTGGAAGAACGCTATGCGCGAGGCGAAAAATTTGTAGGTTTGAAACTAGGATTTACTTCGTTTGCCAAAATGGAGCAAATGGGTGTTCATGATATGATATGGGGTAGACTGACAGACGCTATGTGGTATAAAAGTGGATCAGAAATGGACTTAAGTGCTTTTATCCACCCTCGGGCAGAGCCTGAAATAGCCTTTTTGTTAAAAAAAGATTTGGATAGAGAAATATCCCTTGACGAAATACCGGAGTATATTCAAGGGTGTGCACCTGCCATAGAAATAATAGATTCGCGATACGAAAATTTTAAATTCTC
>DGBH01000177.1:35286-43645 GCA_002384205.1 Bacteroidetes bacterium UBA4009 | reverse complement strand
TGATTATGTTTTTGCAGCTATAAAAGGGGTAAGTACCGATGGTCACTTATTTATACCTAAGGCTATTTCTTTAGGAGCAACGGTAATTTTGTGCGAACAACCTCTAGAAGCACAAGAAGGAATAACCGTTATTTTGGTGGAGGATGCTGCAGAGGCACTGGGTTGTTTAGCTTCTGAATTTTACGATAATCCAAGCCATAACATCAAACTAATAGGAGTAACCGGAACTAATGGTAAGACCTCTATTGCTACTATGCTATATGAGTGCTTTATGAATTTAGGTCATAAAAGTGGCTTACTTTCTACTATAAAATACAGTATAAACGGAACAGATACTGCTTCTACGCATACTACTCCAAACAGTGTCCGCATCAATGAATTACTTGCAGAGATGGTAGATGCAGGTTGCGAATATGCTTTTATGGAAGTTAGTTCACATGCATTGCATCAGCAAAGAACAGCGGGACTTGAATTTGATGGTGCGGTTTTTACCAATATTACCCACGATCATTTAGACTATCATACTGATTTTAAAGATTATCTATATACCAAGAAAAGACTTTTTGATGGGTTAACGCTCAATGCATTTGCACTAGTAAATAAAGATGATAAGAACGGCTTGGTTATGATGCAAAATACCAAAGCTGCAAAATATACCTATAGTTTAAAGTCGGTTTCTGATTTTAAAACGAAGGTGATAGAAAGTGATTTTAACGGAATGCTTTTAGATATAAGAGGCTCTGAAGTATGGTTAAGATTGGTTGGTGACTTTAATGCTTATAATGTATTAGCTGTTTATTCTGTCGCATTTTTATTGGGCAAAGAACATCTAGATATAGTAACGGCTTTAAGCGCCATTAATAGCGTAGATGGTCGTTTTCAAAGTATACGAGAAGGTGGCGTAACGGCTATAGTTGATTATGCACATACACCAGATGCACTTCAAAATGTAGTGGACACTATAAATGCAATCCGAACCAAAAACGAGCAATTAATTACGGTAATTGGATGCGGCGGAGATAGAGATAGAGAGAAACGTCCCGTAATGGCTCGTATTGCCTGCATGGCCAGTGATAGAGTTATTCTTACTTCAGATAATCCACGCTCTGAAGATGCCAATGCCATAATAGAAGAAATGATGCTCGGTGTTGAGCCTCAGTATTTCAAAAAAATACTCAAAATAGTAAATAGAGAAGAAGCTATAAAAACGGCTATAAGCCTTAGTAATGCAGACGATGTAATACTCGTAGCAGGCAAAGGGCACGAGACATACCAAGATATAAATGGAGTAAAACATCCATTTGACGATAAAGAGATTATTACCAAAAACTTAAAATTAATAAAAGACTAATGCTGTATCATTTATTCGATTATCTGCAACAAAACTACAATTTACCGGGGGCCGGAGTATTTCAATATATCTCTTTTAGAGCGGCAATGGCAGTTATTGTTTCGTTGGTTATCTCCTTGCTTTTTGGCAAAAGTTTAATTGAAAAACTTAGAAATCTTCAAGCGGCTGAAACGATCAGAACGCTAGGATTGGATGGCGAAGAGGCTAAGAAAGGTACGCCAACAATGGGAGGGTTAATCATTTTAGCCGCTATTCTTATCCCAACCATCCTTTTTGCTAAGTTAAATAATGTGTATGTGTTGCTAATGATTTTTAGCACTATTTGGCTCGGTGTTATTGGTTTTATAGATGATTATATCAAAATATACAAGAAAGATAAAGCCGGATTGGCGGGTAAGTTTAAGGTAATTGGACAAATCGGTCTTGGAGTTATTGTCGCCTTGGTGTTACATTTTAATGATAATGTAGTAGTACGTGAGCAATACAAAATTGATACAGTAAGTGAAGCTCCAGTGGGAGCGGAGGTAAAAGAGATTAATGGACAGTTGATGTATTTCCAAGATGTAAAAAGCACAACCACTACACTCCCCTTTCTTAAAACACATCAAATAGACTATTCTAAACTGCTGTTTTGGATGGATGACGAAGGTGCTAATAAATGGGCTTGGGTGGTGTATATGTTAGTAGTTATTTTTATTATAACTGCAGTTTCTAATGGAGCAAATCTTACCGATGGTATAGATGGTCTTGCCGCAGGAAGTTCAGCAATTATTGGTGTCACGCTGGCGGTATTGGCCTTTATAAGTGGTAACCTTATTTTTTCGGACTACTTGGGAATAATGTTTATTCCTAATCAAGGAGAGCTGGTAATTTTTGCAGCGGCGTTTGCCGGTGCATGTATTGGGTTTTTATGGTATAACAGTTTTCCTGCTCAAGTATTTATGGGTGATACAGGCAGCCTCGCTTTAGGTGGAGTTATAGCCGTATTAGCGCTTATGATCCGCAAGGAACTAGTCTTACCTATACTCTGCGGTATTTTTTTAGCAGAGAACCTTAGTGTCATGATACAGGTAAGCTATTTTAAGTATACCAAAAAGAAATATGGCGAGGGAAGACGTGTTTTCTTAATGTCTCCATTACATCACCATTATCAAAAACTTGGTTATGCAGAACCTAAAATAGTTACCCGATTTTGGATAGTAGGCGTTATGCTAGCCATTTTTACCATCATCACTTTCAAATTAAGATAAACGTGAGTAACCTTGTTTCCATATTAGGTGCCGGTGAAAGCGGTGTTGGATCTGCCATCTTAGCTCAGAAAGAAGGTTTTGATGTGTGGGTGTCTGACTCTGGTCAAATAAAACCACAATACAAAGCTGAGCTTGAGAAATATGGTATTGCCTATGAAGAAGGTGGTCACGATGTGGAGAAGATACTCTCTTCTGTTAAAATAGTTAAAAGCCCAGGGATATCGGATACCGTTTCTATCTTAAAGCAAGCTGCAGAGCAAAATATACAGATTGAAGGAGAGATAGAGTTTGCCGCCTCATATACCAACGCAGTACTTATAGGTATTACAGGAACTAACGGAAAAACTACTACGACACTTCTCACTCACCATTTGCTACAAAAAGCAGGTCTTAAAGTAGGTTTAGCGGGTAATGTAGGTTACAGTTTTGCAAAACAAGTTGCCGAAGAAAACCATGAATACTATGTGCTCGAACTGAGCAGTTTTCAGCTAGATGGTATGCATACCGTAAGATTAGATTACGCAGTATTACTAAATATCACTCCTGATCATTTAGACAGATATGATTCTTTTCAAGGATACATTGAGTCTAAATTTAGAATAAATAATCACCAAACATCTGCGCAGAGATTTATTTACTGTGCTGATGATGAAGTCATTAATAATCAACTTAAACATCATACTACCGATGCTCAGCTTATACCGTTCACCTATAATGGTGGTCCGTTGGATGAAGGAGCTTGGGTAGCGGATAATCAAATCAATATAAAACTTAATAAACCAAAAACTGAATTTAACATGGCCGTAAATCAATTAACTATCGCAGGTAAGCACAACACGTACAACTCTATGGCAGCGTCTATCATTGCCAATTCGTTGCTTATTAGAAAAGAGAGCATCAGAGAAAGTCTATCTGATTTTAAAAATGTAGAGCACAGGCTAGAGTATGTAGCTAAGGTGAAAGGAATTAACTTCATAAACGATAGTAAAGCTACTAATGTAAATGCGGCTTGGTATGCGCTTGAAAGTGTAGAAGATCCGATTATCTGGATAGCGGGTGGAGTTGATAAAGGAAATGATTACGAATCTCTTAGCCCTTTGGTTAAAGAAAAAGTGAGAATAATTGTATGTCTTGGAGTAAATAATATGAAGTTACATCAAGCATTTCGTAAAGATGTGGACATGATGATTAACGCTAATTCAGCCGAGGAAGCGGTTCAAATTGCGTATAGTTTAGGTGAAAAAGGAGAAACAGTACTTCTTTCTCCTGCATGTGCTTCTTTTGATTTGTTTGAGAACTATCAAGATAGAGGTAATCAATTTAAAAGAGCCGTTAGAGGATTATAAGTTAGCGCGTGAAAGAGCTATTTGGTAAATACTTAAAGGGCGATCCTGTGATATGGTTTGTCGTTTTGGCACTCTCTGTAATAGGGGTTATGGCCGTGTATTCATCTACAGGGACTTTGGCATACAAAGACCGTGGCGGGGATACAGAGTACTACCTGATAAAGCATGTCTCATTGTTGGGTTTTGGTTTAGGAACAATGTGGCTTACGCATCTTATAAATATTCAATACTACTCACGTATTGGCCAGATTATGTTGTATTTGGCTGTTCCTCTTTTAATTTACACCCTCTTTTTTGGGCTTGAGATAAACGAAGCACGTAGATGGGTATCAATACCTGGCGGACTTACGGTTCAAAGTTCTGATTTTGCGAAGCTGGCGCTGATTGTTTTTGTAGCTAGATTTATGGCTAAAAGACAGGGTGAAGTACATGATTTTAAAAAAACATTATTGCCCATATTAGGTTGGATACTCTTAGTATGTGTACTTATATTTCCTGAAGATTTTTCTACGTCTGCAGTTCTTTTTTTGACCAGTATGCTCGTTCTTTTTTTAGGTAGAATTCCAATGAAACAAATTGGCTTACTTTTAGGAATAGGTATTCTGGTTCTTGGAGGCTTGTTTGCGTACGTTATGAATACAGACGTGCAGTTTGGTAGGATTGCTACTATGAAATCACGTATCGAAGCGTTTAGCAGTGGCAGTGATGACGGTGGCAGTTTTCAGAGTAGACAGGCAAAGATTGCCGTAGCTCGTGGAGGGCTTTTTGGTACAGGCCCAGGTCGAAGTCGTCAAAAGAACTTTTTGCCTTCGCCATTTGCTGATTTTATCTATGCTATTATTATAGAAGAATATGGCTATGCCGGGGGGTTATTTTTACTATTACTCTATATGACGCTGCTATATCGAGCATTTAGTATCGTCCTACGAACGGAAAATTCACTGGCGGCACTATTGGCTATTGGACTTTCATTTAGCTTGGTAGTGCAAGCTTTGATTAATATGGGTGTTGCTGTAAATATTTTGCCCGTTACAGGATTGGCACTACCCATTGTTAGTAGGGGAGGGACCTCTATATTATTTGTAAGTATAGCATTTGGTATTATACTAAGTGCAAGTAGAACCGTATATTTAGATAAAGAAGATGTATCATAAGCTACGCGTATTGATATCTGGGGGTGGCACTGGCGGACATATTTTCCCCGCCATATCAATAGCCAATGAAATAATGGCAAAATATCCCGACGCTGTAATCGAATTTGTAGGCGCCTCAGGTAGAATGGAAATGGAAAAAGTTCCAGCAGCAGGATATAAGATTCATGGACTTTGGATTTCAGGTTTTCAAAGAAGCTGGAGTGTACAGAACCTTATGCTCCCATTTAAGGTGATTTTTAGCTTATGGAAATCCTATCGCATTATTAAAACATTTAAACCCACATTTACGGTTGGGGTAGGAGGCTACGCCAGTGGGCCGCTTAATTATATGGCAAGTAAAATGAGTGTGCCAGTTTATTTGCAAGAACAAAATTCATATCCTGGGATAACCAATAAATTGCTTAAAAATGTTGCTCAAAAAATATGTGTGGCCTACGATGGCATGGAGCAATTTTTTCCTGCTCAAAAAATAGTACTTACTGGTAATCCAATACGACAAGACTTGCTTGCAGATACTGCCGATCAAAACGAGGCAAGAGATTATTTTAGATTAGCAAAGGATAAAAAAACCGTTTTAGTAGTAGGAGGAAGTCTTGGAGCACGCACGATAAACGAAGCGATAATGGCTAATGTGGGAAAAATAGAGCAAGCAGGAATTCAGCTTTTGTGGCAAACGGGTAAAAATTTTTCAGGTGAATTTGGTGACTTTAGTTGGGGAACGAGAACCGCATTTATACAACGAATGGACTTGGCTTATAAATGTGCAGATGTTGTCATAAGTAGGGCTGGAGCCATGTCTGTATCTGAATTAGCGGTACTAGGCAAACCCACTATTTTTATTCCATCACCCTTTGTGGCTGAAGATCATCAAACTAAAAATGCTATGAGTTTGGTTCAAAAAAATGCAGCCCTCTTGTGTAAAGACGGCGAAGCTAAAGAGAATATAACGGGAGTGCTATTGGAGTTACTCCAAAATCAATCACAACTGGATTCACTTTCCAAAGAAATTATCAAACTCGGAAAGCCTCATGCCGCTAAAAGTATAGTTAACGAAATTACAGAAGACCTTGGATAACCCTAAGTATATATATTTTTTAGGCATTGGCGGTATAGGCATGAGTGCATTGGCGCGCTATTTTAATAATGCCAGCTTTACAGTGTCAGGGTATGATAAAACACCATCACCGCTTACCTATACGCTTATTGATGAAGGGCTTAAAATTTCATTTATAGATGATGTGGACAGCATTCCACGCAGTATACTAGAAAATAAGGCAGAAAGCTTCGTGGTATACACACCTGCTATTCCTAGAGATAACAAAATATTTAATTTCTTTAAAGAGCAAGGTTTTGTGCTTAAAAAACGTGCTGAAGTGCTAGGCATGGTAACCGCTCAAACGGTAAATTTGAGTGTTGCCGGTACACATGGCAAAACAACAACTTCGTGTATAGTTGCTACTATTTTGCAGCATTCTAATATGCATTTTTCGGCTTTTTTGGGTGGCATCAGTACAAACTTAGCCAGTAATTATTACCACCAATCTGCGCCAAGTGAGCACTTGAGTGTTACAGAGGCTGATGAGTTTGATCGCTCATTTCTGCAACTCAAACCACAATATGCGGTGATTACTAGCACCGATGCAGATCACCTAGATATTTACGGTAAACAAGAAGAGCTTGAAAAATCTTATCAAGAGTTCGCTAGCTTAGTCTTAGATAAAAAAAATGTTTTTGTGGCATATGCTAGCAGACATTTAATTAATGGAGTTACGTATTCGGCATCAAACACAAATGCAGATTATTATGCAGTGGTAAAAAGCCGAAGCGGTAAAGGAACTCATTTTAGTATTTACAATAATGTTGGTGAAGCACCTATAGAGGACTTGTACCTGAACATACCTGGATTGCATAATTTAGAAAATGCTATTGGCGCAGCTTTAATGACGCGTCAAGCAGGCGTTGCATTAGAGTCTATCCTAGCAGGATTGGCAAATTTTAAAGGAATAAAAAGACGTTTTGAGTACATCTTAACTACCGAAAAAGTAATCTATATTGATGACTATGCACATCATCCTAGCGAGTTGCGGGCCATTATTTCTTCGGTAAGAGAATTGTATCCAAATAAAAAGATAACGGCTATTTTTCAGCCGCATTTATTCAGTCGTACCCAAGATTTTATGGCAGAGTTTGCCTACGAACTTTCCCAGGTAGACGAATTACTGTTAGTGCCCATTTATCCCGCCAGAGAACTGCCTATCGCCGGTGTTACCTCAGAAGCAGTCCTGGCAATGGTAGATTTGTCTAATGCGCAATGTGTGGCTAAAGAGGAGGTGATTGATACACTTAAAAATCGTCAGGTAGAGGTGCTTCTTACCTTAGGTGCTGGAGATATTGATAGACTCGTTTTACCCTTACAAGAATACTATGCCGATTAAAAGAAATCCATACATACGCAAGTTACTTTATCTGGTTTCAGTGATCTTACTTATCGCTCTTTTTGTGGTATTAAAACAAAATCAGAATAAACAAATCTGTGAAAAAATAACCATAGAAATAGATGCCCCTATTGAAAAGCAGTTAGTCACCAAGCGCTTAATTAACAATCAACTCAATAGGTGGTATGTAGGTGGTTTACTGGGAATATCACAGGCTAATTTATCCTTGCCTACGATTGAGAAGCTCATTCAACAAATGCCCTCTGTAAAAAAAGCAGAAGTTAGTTTTGACTTGAGAGGTGAGCTACTTATTGAAATAAAACAACGCATGCCAGTAATGCGTGTGATACCAATGTATGGCACTTCCTATTATGTAGCAAAAGACTTTACTCAGATACCTGCTTATGTCACAGAAGTGGCTAGAGTTCCTATTGTAAATGGAAACTTGACAAAGGCGATGATTAAGAAAGTGTACACACTATCCACGTATGTGCAAGAAAACGAATTTATGGAGGCCTTAACAGAACAGATATTTGTAGATGATAATAGTGACCTAGTAATTATTCCTAAAATTAAGAACCAAAGGATAGTTATTGGTGACACCACACTCATACCAGAGAAGTTTGAAAAGTTAATACTCTTCTACCAAGAAGGACTTAACCATATAGGATGGGAAAAGTATCACACTATAAATTTAAAATATAAGAACCAAATCGTTTGTAAATAATATTATGGCAGAATCTCAAGAAAGAATAATCGTTGGTCTAGATATAGGCACTACTAAAGTATGTGCAATAGTAGGAAGAGCCAATCAATATGGTAA
>DGBH01000177.1:33498-35071 GCA_002384205.1 Bacteroidetes bacterium UBA4009 | reverse complement strand
GAAACGATCGTGAGTCTGAAATCAACAAAGATGATTTGGAAAAGCTAGAGAATGATATGTTTAAGCTGGCAGTTAAACCAGGCGACAGAATTATTCATGTGCTTCCACAAGACTATACCGTAGATGACGAACCAGGAATTCTTGATCCTGTAGGAATGTCTGGGGTGAAACTAGAAGGAAATTTTCACATTATAACTGGTCAAATTTCTGCGGCTAAAAATATTTACAAATGCGTAGAAAAATCAGGCCTTAAAGTTTCTGAACTTGCACTTGAGCCATTAGCTTCTGCAGAAGCGGTATTGAGTAAAGAAGAGTTGGAAGCGGGTGTGGTATTAGTTGATATAGGTGGAGGTACCACAGATGTAGCGATTTTCCATGACGGTATTATTCGTCACACAGCCATTATCCCATACGGAGGCAACATTATTACAGAAGACATTAAAGAAGGATGTAATGTAATGAAGGCTCATGCAGAAGCACTTAAAATTAAGTTTGGTAGCGCTTTAGCTAATGAACTAAGTGAAAATGAAATTGTAAGTATTCCAGGTATTCGAGGTAGAGAGGCGAGAGAGATTTCTATTAAGAACTTATCTATGATTATCCAAGCTAGGGTAGAAGAAATCTTGGAACTGGTATACTATGAAATAAAGGCGAGTAATGTTAAAAATCTTGCGGGAGGTATAGTACTTACCGGCGGAGGGTCTCAACTAAAACATATCTCTCAGTTAGCAGAGTTTATTACAGGATTAGATGCGCGTATAGGTTACCCAAATGAGCATTTAGCAAAGGGAATGGTAGACGAAGTAAAAAGCCCAATTTATGCAACCAGTGTAGGATTAGTGTTACGAGGATTAGCTGAAGAGCGTAGTCAAATAAATTATGTTGCTGGATCTGCAGAGGATATGGTGACCCCTAGAAAATCTCCGTTATTTGAGCGAATTAAAGATTGGCTCAAAGACGAAGCAGATGTACCCGATTATAAATAATAAAAAAAACGTATGAGTTTCACAGTAGAATTACCAAAAGACAAGTCATCCATTATTAAAGTTGTGGGTGTTGGAGGTGGAGGCGGAAACGCGGTTAATCACATGTACCGTGAAGGTATTAATGGAGTTGACTTTTTTATATGTAATACCGATGCGCAAGCGTTAGAAAACAGCCCAATACCAAATAGAATACAAATAGGTAACGAACTTACCGAAGGCCGTGGTGCGGGTTCAAATCCGGAAGTAGGCCGTAAAGCTGCGGAAGAGAATATCAAAGATATTATCAATTCTCTTGGGGTAAATACCCAAATGGTATTCATCACTGCCGGAATGGGTGGTGGTACGGGTACCGGAGCGGCTCCCGTTATAGCAAAGGCTGCTAGAGATATGGGAATTCTTACCGTTGGTATCATCACTACACCTTTTACATTTGAAGGTGGAAGAAGATGTGATGCTGCGTTTCACGGTATAGAAGAAATGCGAGAAAGTGTAGATTCACTTCTAGTCATCTCTAACGATAGAATCAAAGAAATATATGGCAACTTACCTATAAGCAAAGCATTTGGACATGCAGACAACGTGCTCAC
>DGBH01000177.1:21876-33321 GCA_002384205.1 Bacteroidetes bacterium UBA4009 | reverse complement strand
GAGTTCTTGCAAAATGAAGCAGGAAGAGATGCTACTTTAAAATGCGGATTATGTTACGATGCATCCTTAGGCCGAGCTATTTCTGTAACGGTAATTGCTACCGGTTTTGATAGAAATGTTAATCGATACAAAACAGAGCTAGTAACTGAACGAGAAATAGAATTTGACCTTAGCATGGTCAATATCAATGAAGATGGAATTACTAAGAACTCGCTCATTACGCAGAAACAAACGACCATATTCGATCAACTTAATGAAATGGATGGCTCTATAGCCGCTGATCGTAAGAACGAGCAATTGAAACGAATGAAGTACTTGCGTGAGTTAAACGAGACGTCTAATAAAGTAAATGGCCTTGAAGAACTAGAAAATATGCCAGCGTATAAGCGAAAAGGGGTTTTGCTGGATGAATTAACACACTCTAGTGAAAACGAAATATCACGTACCAGTTTGATAGAAGAACCAGATAAAAAGCCGGAATTACGAACGAATAACTCTTTTTTGCATGACAATGTAGATTAGCGAAATCATTTTTTTTATTTAATACTTAATGTAAAAAGAAATCCGCGAAAGCGGATTTTTTTATTCTTTACGCAAGTTTTTTATAAAATATCTTTGATAAACTCGATATTCTTTTGGCGAGAAATATGCTGGTGGCACCTTTATTTTATATCGATCGAGCATAAATAGACCAAGTTCATATTCGTGGTTAAAAAAATAACAAAGGCTCAAATCCCACATGGAAATATAGGAGTTTGAATCAGATTCGATAGCATTATAGTATAAGCGATAATAGCTTTTTCTAGAAAGTTGCTATCAATGGTTTTGGCAAAGCTCAAATAGTAACTAAAACCTAAATTTCGATAGTATTCTGATTTATTTAAATAAATACATGAAGGATCGAAATTTTCAAGATTTGTTCTTGAATGCACAACATCATCGTAATTCATATCACCGCAAGAAAGATTTGTAAGACTATCTCTTACGTGCAAGTAATCTACGTTTTGTGAGTAGCTAATGATACTTACTAAAATTAAAGTTGTGAGTATTAATGTTTTCAATGACTCAAAAATAAGATAAAAATGTTACCCGAAATAACCGTATCTCGGATACAAGAATTCCGTGCCGGTTATCTTGCCCAAACCTTCGGAGTAGTGACGCATAGCCTCCACCAATCCTGGGATAAGAATATGATTCTCATTTCCGTCTATTGGGAATAGCGCTTTCCACCCGTTGTAGGTGCCCAAACTTAAATCAAACTGCTCTAGTTGTTCATATAAGCCCGTTATTCTGCCACAATAGGCTAATAATCCACTGGTGTTATAATGGTAGTTCTCTTTTATGTTACGCGCATTTTTTAGCTTCAAATTATTGATTGCCTCTCTGAATGCCTCCTCTGTTTGTAGTATATGTATTTGGTCTGTTAAACCTCCAATGTAGGTTTTAGCCATATTTAGTACCGCATTGGGACGTAAATCTACAAATCCATTGTTGCATACTAGCCAGTTAATAAAGACGTCTCTATCTAGTTGTTGTTCTTTACAGAGTGAATCTATTTTTTCGATCAACGTATAGTTAGTGCTAAGTACTAGATCAAGTGGTGCAAAATAGGGTCCCGAAAGAATTTCATCTTTCCCGTGTGCATTCTGGAAAATAATGGGAGTACCCAACGACGTAATAGCATTTATTGTCTTAGTTACCGCCGAAAATAAACCGTTGTAAAAAGTAAGTGTAAATCCACTTAATCCGCCTTTAAAGCCCGTATAAAGCGCCAGATCTTCTGCAGATTGAATAGCAAATAAATCACTAAACGATTTAGCTAGGCTCGTAATATTCTTACCGTATTCTACCACATCTTCTAAGCGTAATTTAGAAGTATTTGCATCCACCCACTGCTTTACTTCTTGCTCTTCATACTTACTGGTTACTTGGTCGCTTACTTGTTTAGAGTTTAGGTTTTTAAGCTTATGCATTAACATGAATAAACCGTGCATGTGAAGCTCTGCTTGGTGCTTGCTACTTCCTAGCTCTTGAAATGCTTTTGTAGTAAACGCACTCGTTTGGTAGCGTCTGAATTCTTTTCTATTGTTTAGCAAAGCAAATACAAGGCTAGAATTATCCGTTTGCGTATAATAGCAAATGCCATTAGTGTCAAACCAAGGTTTTTGTGGGTCATCGCCTAGCAAAGCATTGCTCACCAATACGTGCGCCAATTCTTCTTGAGAAGCGATTTTCATATTGAGATATAATGCATAAGCGTTATCTAGTGAGAAAAGTCCATTTTCACCACTTCTAAGTGCATAGTTTACATGAAGATCAGGGATGTTGTCATTCTCATTCCCATAATCTAACTTGCTTTTAGTCATGGTCTCACTTGCCGAGTTTGAAACAGGATGGATGACGGCTATACTTTTAGCTTCGAATACTTTATTCAGTAATCGATCACCTTTTTGATCAAAAGTAACTTTTAAATCAAAAGGCAATGTATTGTTTTCGGATGCTTGTCTAAACTTACGTGATATGCCACTGCTCAACGGTAGAGTGCTGCTTGCATAAATATAATCTATGCCAATGGCACTGGCTGTTACCAAGCTTTTAAGGCCGTAATTAGAGTAGTGTATGGTTAGCTCGTTGGCATAGAATTGCTTTTCTTTGAGCAAGAAACCCAAAGAAGAGTGAGCGTAACCTAATTTGATTACCGGTTCGCCATCTATAATTTGATACATGCCACCTACCGAGGTAGTATGCGCCATAAGTACTTCTTCGGCGTGATGTTTTTTTATGTCACCAAAGTCTTCAGCAAGCCCTTTGAGTATTTCTTTTTTTATGGAGCGTTCTATCAATTTCTCATCATCGCCGTCAGATAAGCCGTGTTTGTCAAGAAGTATATCTATATTTTCGAAGTGATACGTGGCGACACTGGGTACAGGTATACCGCTAAAAACAGCTCGTATTTTGTCTTCTGGCGCTATGCCAAGTTCTATTTTTATTTCTTTAATAAATGCCTCAAACGGAGAAGTTGTTCTGCTGGCTTCCGCTACTAGATAATTAATTTTAGCCTGCTTCTCGTCTATGTTTTTAAGTGCTTCTTCTAAGTCTGTCTGAAACTTAGGAATAGCCATCAATGTTTTAAAATGAAGTTCTACGAATCCGTCGTAAAGTAAAATAGATTCATCTCCTTGCTCTGCAATGGTTTTAAACTGTTGCTTACCGAATACTTGAAAAAGCTTGCCACAAAACTGCTCTATTTGCGACTTGTTGATGCCTGTGATTACGAGTTGTGGTCTTGCGTTGGGTGCTTTTACACTTGCATTTTTCATGTAAGCATAAGATTCAAGCACTTCTATGACGGCTTGTCCTCCAACAGCACCTGTGCCACCAAAAAAAACCATCTTATACGCAAATGGGTTAGTGCTTGGATTTGCTACTAACTCTTTTAGTTTTAAAAAAAAAGATTGGTGTTTGTATTTCGTAAAATCGTCTTTGGTTAGCATTTAATTGATTTCTGATTAAGAAAGTAGGCAAAGATAATAATTCATAGGTGTATTGAACATTTACCCATGACATAGCTCTTAAGTATATTCACTCAAAATAGCCGGTAAATAACAGATGAATAGTAAAGGGGGATATTAAGGGAATATTAAATAAAGCTAAACTTTAACAAAGATTAAAGCTTGGAAAGCTCTTTTTGATTACTCGCTATAAACTGCTTAAGAGGTGCGTACATAGCAGTCTTTTCTTCTGTGCTGGTTAAGCTTAGAACATCTGGCGATATGAGCAGATTCTGATGCCCTAATTTATGCAAGTATTCAACGGTTTCAGGGTTTATGCCAATAGCCCAGATGCATCGGTACGCATCTTGATTGGCTATAAATGCATCTTCCTGTACGATGTACTCGGCTACTTGCGGAATGTGAAGTGCTTGTATTATCTTAGTGAATGAACTCTCTGGCACAAGGTATTTCTCCTTTAGAATGGAATTGGTAACAATAACGAAAGGATGCTCTACCTTTCTTGGTGCAGCAGGGTCTACAATGAGAGTGGCGCTTTCTTCCTCTAGAGCTGGAGAAACTTCAGCAATTACTGCTGTCGTAGTTTCGATAACAGTTTTAGTTATTTTGTCTTGCGGCAATACCACTACCGTTTTGTACAACAACGCTATATCTGATAGTTCCAACTCAATCACCTAGCAAATCAACATCATTTTCTGGAACTTTTGACGTTTGTAGAAAAACAATTTAGTGATATTTTTAAAAAATATGGTCAGCTTATCGTAATCGACGATAAGATTCACTAACTATTCACTCATGAATTAGCTTACTTCGTGTGACCTGTGTTACTATTGCACCATTCATGCAGATAGAACGAGTTAAAGAATCTACACTAGGTAGTATTGATTTTGAAAAGTTAGATTTTGGAAAAATTTTTACAGATCATATGCTTATTTGTGATTTTGATGGAGAGTCATGGGGCGAATTTCACATTGAGCCTCTAAAGCCAATAGCAATGCACCCTGCCAGCTCGGTATTGCATTACGGCCAGGCAATATTTGAAGGTCTTAAAGCATATAAGAATGATGAGAATCAAATAAATATATTCAGATTACAGAGCAATATTATCCGTTTTAATGAGTCCGCATTGCGTATGCAAATGCCTTCCATAGATCCTGAAAAATCGTTGCTTGCGATCAAAGAATTTGTGGGTTTAGAAAAAGATTTTATTCCGACAAAGGATCAAGGGTCTCTTTATTTAAGACCATTTATGATAAGCACGGATCACACGCTTAAAGCGTTATCCAGTAAAACATTTAGATTTATGGTGATTGCATGTCCCGTTGGATTTTACTACGATAAACCACTGAATATATTTTTGGAACAAACACATAGAAGAGCAGCTCGCGGCGGTGTTGGTTTTGCTAAAGCAGCTGGCAATTATGCGGCGTCATTCTACCCGACGGAGTTGGCAAGAGATAAAGGATATGATCAGATATTATGGACGGATATTACCAATGGATGTACCTTAGAAGAACTTGGAAGTGCTAATTTTTTCTATGTAAAAGAAGATGTAGTGCATACACCAGAGATACATGATAGTATTCTGAAAGGGATTACTCGAGATAGTGTAATTCAATTAGCCAAAGCAAAAGGATTAGATGTAATAGAAGGAAGTACTTCTGCCGCTGATTTCAAGAAAGATTTAGCAGAGGGTAATATAGAGTGCATGTTCGCAACTGGCACGGCAGCAGCAATTACGTATGTTAATAGTATCACAATAGGAAGTGATGCCTTTGAGGTTGACTCTAATCATTACCAACCTATCTTAGATTTAAAAGAGGATCTGGATAGTGTTAAGTTTTTAAAAAACAAGGAATTTGAACATTGGAACGTTGTCGTGGACTAGTCAACTACTCCTAATTCATATGAAAAAAAATCCCGACCATACGGCCGGGATTTTTTTACGTTATACCCGTACTTTGTAGAATGCGTATTAATCAAAGAAAAATAACGTTAATCGTATGGGTAGCCATGCTTACCCTATTCTCTTTATCCTCGCGCGCTCAGCTGTACTCGCTCACTTCTACTGATTTTTATATCTATTTTGATTCTGATAGTTATGTTGTTAGTTCATCGCAACACGACTTGTTAATCAACAAGATACTGCAAATAGGAGGAACCAATATCAAAGAAATATACGTAGAAGGTCATACTGACACGTTTTCAACCGCTCAATATAATCAAGTTTTAGCCTCTAAAAGAGCTCAGGCAACTGTTCAAGCACTAGTGCAAATGGGAGTGCCTGTTCGGTTTATTAAAACGGAAAGCTTTGGGGAGTCTCAGGTGATATCACAAAATCAAAAGGAGAATAGGAGGGCGAAAATATTTTTTATTTACGAAACAGATAACAAGTCCAGGTTAAGTCCGCCTAAGTTTATAGTGATCAAGACTATCGATAAAAAAACAAAAAAGCCTATAAATGCCTCCATTGGATTTGACTATAAAGATCAAGAGATGCGTTTTGCCACGACAAGTAAAAGCGGCATTTCTGGGACCTTTGAGATGTTAGGTGAAGAATTAAAAATTTCAGCTTCTGCGGTTAATTATCTGTCCGTGTATTATGATGTGCCTTCTTCTGATTTAGATAAGCCTAGAGACACACTAGTGTATACACTGGAACTGGCAAAAGTTAAAATTACAGGCAGCTTTACGTTTAATAATATTTATTTTTTTACGGATACAGATGAGATAAAGCCTGAAAGTACTCCTGAATTACATAAGCTATTGGCTTTGCTTAAGCGCAATTCTGTATCCTTTATAGAAATTCAAGGTCATATGAATTATCCGCTTGATAGACCTATGAACGCTATCCAAAGTCAGTATAATAAAGAGCTAAGTTATAAAAGAGCAAAAGCCATTAACGATTATTTGGTTAAAAGTGGGGTAGATCAAAAACGCTTAACCTATGTGGGTATGAGTAATTCAAGGATGAAGTTCAAATTTCCGGCAAGTAAGGCGCAGGAAGATCAAAATAAACGAGTAGAAATTTACACGTTAAAAGAGATTTAGTTGTTTAAATCCCAACGGATATTAAGTCTCATAGAACGAGGCATCATTGGGTAAGTTGGAGAACTGTAATACGCATCACCCAATAGACCTTGTTGTGTATGAAAAAATTCTACGCCTAAATAGAAATTCTTAACCTTGGCATTAGCGTAAACATTGACCGGGGGATACATCGTAAAAGCCGTGCTACTGTTATGCCATTGCTTGGTATATGGATTGTACATCGGAGCGTCAAATTGACTAAACCAAAACGTACGTAACCCCGCCTGCATTTTTAGGTTTTTCTTAAACAAGGCAAATTTGCTAAACAGGTTTATGCTAGCGGCCGTATTTGGTCTTGGCAACACTTGCTGATTGGATGAGTTTTGTAATACCATGTTTGCATTTACGCCAAAGTATTTTTGGTTTAATCCATAACTAAACTGAGTACGAAGCAGGCTAACTAAAGTATTAGCTTGATTAATGGTATTCGTTTGGTTGTAGTAGATGAAATTATTGATGGTTTCCAGTAATACCTCTGCGCTAAGTTGATGTTGTTTTAGATGGATACCTGCTTGACCGAACAATTGATTATTGGCTATCTTTTTATACGAATTTTCCCAAGAAATCACCGGTGAATAACGCATTATTTCAGTATAACTTGGCTCTATTAATTGAGATCTAATTCCTCCTTTAAGGTTAAACAATTTGAATAAAGTAGTGGCTTTTCCTTCTATATGATAGTCGCCTAGATTATAGCCGAGAAGGCCAAAACGTGCGTTAGCATCTATGGAAAACTGTTTTACTTTGAACTGGGTAATTCCGTTTAAATAAACGCTGTTAAAATTTACAATATTTCCATTTTGGTAGACTCTATCTATGGCGTGTGATAAACTTACCGAAAGACGAAGTGGCTTGATCTTGATCATGTAGCCCAATTCATTTTGTATAGAACGGTGATTTATACTATCCAAGAATGCATCCGTTTTTTTGCCGTAATTGGTGCTATCCGGCGCCTTATCTTCAAACTCAAAACGGTTGTGAGTTAACTCAGATTTTAAAAAAAACTGAGCATTAAATTGCTGCAAGGTAAAGTCTAATGTGCTATCAGTGCTTTTACCTCCTGGTCTAAAATATTGGGTAACTCTAAAGCTGTTTTGGGCTTGGCTGCCTTTTGCAGAGGTATAATTAGCTGCATTGTTTTGTAATTTATCTCTATCTACTTGTGTGTTAAAAATAGAATCAGAAGCCACTCCGCCGGTTTCAGCATTGATGGATCTGTTCCAAAGGTATGAGGTGATTAACTCGTATTTCCTGTCTTTGCTATAGTAGCTAGTGTAAAATTTCGAATTGAATAAATTACTCATCCTCAGTGTAGAAGCACTTGGCAGATTGGAGTAATAAAAATTTTGATTTTTGAGACGTCTGTAATCTAATCCAAAAGCAAGTCTTTCTGAAATTTGCTGACCATGACTTATTTCCATGTTGATCATTTCTCTAGCACCTTGAGAGTAGTTAAGTCTTGTAAATGGTCGTTTGGTTTGGTATATGTTTATGGAATGATCAAAGAAATATGCATCCATATTATGCATTCCTATATTAAAATTGAGTTCTCGCTCGTGAGAAGCGGCTAATGGTAAAAGTGCTGAGCCTTCTAACCCCTGATCTAAAAAAGGAAAATCTGTTTTGTACGGTGCATAGTAGTTGTAAAAAAGGTTTACCGTGGTGTCTACGTGGGTAGAATCTAGATTTAATAAGTGTATACCAGACTCGGAAATAGTCGAAACTTCTATGCGTTTAAATGTATGCACATCTGAAGTATCCAGGAGTTGTGCCTGTGCCATTTGCACGCAGACCAAAACAAGGAAGTATAAGAGAGCTCTTATTCTCATGAATGATTACTTAGCCGTAAAAGTATATTGAATGGGGAGTGGAGCATTTCCTACAAAGTCTAAAGCACTGATATTGACTTCGTATACCATACTTTTTGTGGTAGGTAAAGTGTATGTAGATTCCAAGTTGTATGTCGTAAGGCCGGTAAGGTCGCGGGTTAAGGTAAACGGTGCAAGGGTTATATCAGAAGGGTCTATTCTTACCGTAACAGATGCTAGCTCATAATCATCGCTTAACTCCAGGTGTATAGGAATAGAGGTCTGCCCTATAAAAACATCGTCCGCTATAGGTGAAATTAATTTCACAACAGGAGCCAGGCTGTCAACATACGCTGTCTCTGGTATATTAATTATGTCTTTGCAGCTCACCATAGAGGCAATAGCTATCAAAGAAACAAATATTATAATTCCTGTTATTTTTCGCATGGTGCAAATAACATAAATAAATGGCAGACTATCTTTGCCCAAAATGTCAGAAACTATCGACTTTATTATTGTAGGAGGTGGTATCTCTGGTCGCCTTATGCAACTCGCCTTGCAAAATCAGGGAGGCACAACGTTGGTTTTTGATGAAGCTAATAGCAATCAAAGTTCTATTGTTGCTGCAGGACTGGCCAATCCGTTGGTTGGAAAGTTTTTTACTATAGGCTGGCGAGCTAATGAATTTTTTAATGGATTGACTGATTTTTATCAGGATTTAGAAAATAGACTCGATGCTCATTTTTATAAACCGTGTACGATGAGACGCATAATTGCAAGCGCTGGCGAGCAAAATATTTGGCTGAGTAAAGCACATCAGACAAAGTACGTTGGTTTTTGTGATTTTAGTCCGGAGCCTATTTTAGGGTTAGATACAAATTTTGGGATACTTAATGTTCATCAAGGCGGGGAGTTAGATACGCGATTATTTCTAAACGCATGTTATAAAAACCTTCCGACAGAAGATGATAAATTTGATTTTACACAATTAAACATGGCTGAAAACAGGTATGGAAACCTGAAGTTTAAGCATATTATTTTTTGTGAAGGGTATAAGGTAATGGAGAATTCGTACTTCAATACGTTACTCAATGTGGTGCCTACCAAAGGTGAATTGATAGAGATAGATACCGAACTTGCACCCGAAGGTGATGTCTATCTAGGTTCTGTTTTCTTACAGCACTTATACGATAAAAGGTGGCGCGTGGGATCCACCTATAGTCAAGGTGATAGTTCACCACTTCCCACCGAGATGATGAAAAATGATCTACTAGTCAAACTCGATAAAACATTATGCTTACCGTATAAGCTCATAGAACATTACTGTGGTATTAGACCAGCTTCTATAGATAGAAAGCCAATACTAGGCACCCATCCTATGCATAAAAATATGCACCTGGTAAATGGTATGGGCAGTAAAGCGGTTAGTTTGGCCCCACTTTTAACCCAAGAAATGTCAGAATATCTGATAAATAACACTCCTTTGTATCCCGAAGTAGATATACAACGATTTTGGTAGGCGCATTTACATATTATTTTAGAATTGCAAAATACACCTTGCTCCTGTTTGCAGTGGCCAAGTTGTATTTCTTACTGGTTAATATGGCGTCTTTTGAAGATGTTCTTTCTTTCCCTGAAATCTGGTGGAATGGAATTAGACTTGATTTATCTATACTGGGATATGTAATGGTATTGCCATTGTTGATACGCTTGTTAGCATTAGTCTTGCCTCGTTTTTCGGCTATTGCCTCGTTAATCTATTGGTGGCTTATTTGGCTATTTATTACAGTAGTAGTAGCCGTAGATCCTTATTTTTTTAATTATTGGGGACAAAAAACCAATTTAGGTTTCACCCAGTTTTTAGGCAAAGAAAATGCTGGTTTAGATTCTATTGAAACATCAACCTATGTGATCGCATTAAGCTTTATCGTGGCCTCGGTTTATTGGTTCTATAGGTATGGGCAGCGTCTTTTGGTTCAGAAAGTGGCGCATACATGGCTGAGTACGTTGGCGCTCTTGGTATGTAGCATTGGACTCATCAGAGGGAGTATAGATAAAGTGCCGATTAATGTATCAAGTGCTTATTTTAGCTCAAATAATTTGTATAATAACACAGCCGTAAATGCAGTTTGGAATTTTTTAGCCACGGAAGTAGAAAGGGATAAACATGCGGCATTGGTATTTTTTGAGGACGATCAAGAAGTGATAGATTTACTTACGGATACAATTTCTAAGAACGACTATTCTGATTTGGTTGAGGTAAATGACTCTACTAACATAATCTTAATTGTACTCGAAAGTTTTAGTGCAAAAGCCGTGGGATTTTTAAGTGGTCCCACATACGGATCTACTCCTGAGTTAGATAAGTTGATGTATCAAGGGGTGAGTTTTAAAAATGCGTATGCATCTAGTTTCCGTTCGGATAAAGGGCTACTAGCGATTACCACAGGAATTCCAAGTGGGGCTAGGCAAACATTAACCAATTTTCCGGCACAACTGGCTGCAGTGCCTAATATTTTTCAGCTATTTAAAGAGAATTACCAAACGTCTTTTTATTACGGTGGGAACTTGGAATTTGCCAATATTAAAGTGCTTTTTAAAGATGCAGATGAGGTAAAATCACAATGGTCTTTTAACTCAATGAATAGAAATGCTTGGGGTGTTCATGATGAAGTTGTCTTTAATGAATTTGCCAATGATTTTCTTGCGGAACAACAACCGCAATTCAAAATGATATTCTCTTTAAGCAGTCACGAACCCTTTGATGTGCCTAATTTTAATGCTAAAAAGGAACCATATCTCAACAGTATAGCCTATACGGATAGCTGCTTAGGTGATATGATTACCAAGCTTAAAGTTTCACCGAAATGGGAAAATACCTTGGTGATAATTACCGCAGATCATGGCACTATTCGGCCAGATAACGCACCAATTTATGATACGGTAAATTTTAAAATTCCCTTACTCATGCTAGGTGGTGCAGTACAGAAACCTACTATTATTAATGAAATTGTAAGTCAAGCAGATATTCCTGC
>DGBH01000177.1:18911-21596 GCA_002384205.1 Bacteroidetes bacterium UBA4009 | reverse complement strand
AGTAATCGAGCGTTTTATTCCTATCACGATGGTATAACTATGGTATCGCCCAACTGCACTCAGTATTTTGATTTAGGGCAGAAAAACTATCTTTTTCCTGCCTGTAATCCTCCCATTGAAAAGGCTTATTATCAAAGAGCAAACCGGGCTTTTTTTAATCGCTAGTACTTTACAAAGCGTTGGGTTGTGCCATCTTGCAAGAGATAGTACACTCCACTTTCTAGTTGTGTTACATCAATAGTTGTTTTAATTCCCGCTATTTTACCCCGTTGCATTTCCGTCCCAATAGCGTTGATAATAGAATAGCTAGTTGTCTTATTACTTTGGTTTTCAAGGGTAAGCGTAGCATTCGTAAGCGTTGGGTACAGTTTTAACGCCTGGTTATCAACTGCTGCTATTTTAGCTGTTCGCTGTACACTGTTTTTAGTTCCTAAGCTCAGGTTAATGTAGCTTCCGCTACCCGTTTCAGTTTCTCTTGCAGCGCGAACCATGTAGTAAGATTTGCCATTCAGTGGTGACTCATCTACATATGTAGTCCCTGAAATGATATTATTAGATGCTAATGTATATGAACCAAATTCTTCTGCACTTCGGTAAATGTAGTATCCCAATACATTCATGTCGCTGCTTGCTGTCCATGAAGATTTTACTTTTTGATCACTGTCTTGTATGCTTAAAGATAGATTGGTTGGTGGTGAAATAAAATGGGTTCTAAGGCTAGGATCGCCTAGCAAGTTCATGTGAACGCCATTTTGGTAATAATTTCCGTCGTAGTCTTGCCAATTATTTTGTGAGCGTATCGCTATGCCTGCATAGTTATCTCCTAGCGCCATGGTATGCCATACCCACTTAGGTCTGCCACTCCATACGCATCCAAAGCCAAGCTTGGTGCTGGCCATACTAGCTCTCATAAAATTATTGTCAATGTCAAAATCACCAAAGTAACTTCCGAAAATAAAATTGAAAGCAGCACCATTTTGTGTTTTGTAATTAGTTGAATTTCCCACACCACTGCAAGAATTATAATATCCACCACCACAGGTGTATGAAAAAAGAAAATCGGCTGTGTCTGAATTGGCAAAAATATCACCTCGTAAAATGGAGTTTGGTCCGCATACCGCAGTTATATTTCTAATTGCCGAAGAGCTAAAACCTTCTGCATATCCACTAAAATTATCTTCTACTATCCCCTTATTTTGAGTAACTGTCTCACCCATTTTAAAAGCGTGCACTTTTGCTAAGTATCTTTTGGTGAGTTGCACTTCAGACTCCGTAAAAGCAGATAACTTGCTAAAATCTACACGACCAATGGCTACAGTGATTATGCCGGGTAGCCTAATGTTGTCAAACTTACCATCTCCGGGAATGTTTTTATTTTCGGCACGTGCTCCGGTGCTGTCGGTTCCTAAATCTGTCCAATTGCCGTCAAAGGATCCATAGTACCCATCAGAAGGCCACGCGCCACAGTGGGATGGAGGTGCAGCTGCCGTATGGCCATCAGGAGGATACTGGTAACTTACATCAGTACAAAATGTGCCTGAATAGGGTACTGGAATATTTCCTAGTAAATAAACCGCATCACATTGTCCTGCCTCTTTTTTAGCTTTAATAATTGCCTTTACTTGGGTTATCGTTAATTCAGGCGTTATAACTTCTGTGCTGACGGCCCATCCGTCATTAGATAGGTCATCTACAAGTCCTGTAATTTCTGAGGATAGACTATCGTTGATTAATTTAGTAATTAGCAAAAGCATGGAGCCATTAGCATGGTTGGCTGGTTTTTGTATGGAAGCAGAGATGTAGCTGTATCCTTGCATCGTACCACCTGCTAACGGATCTGCAGTATTGGTTGTTTTTTGAATGGCATATTCATACACCGTTTCGGTAGTAACGGATTCATCTATATATTCTAATTCCGTTGTGGTGAGCGTTTTTATTGGATTGCCCCAAGAGCTACTGCCCAGGGCACGTCTATAAATTTTATAACCAGTAGCATTGCTTGTTCCACTCCAGTGCAAGGTTATACTTGGCGTGTTTACGTTAATGATAGCATAACCTTCTATAGATCTACTTTCGGCGGATGTTTGCGCTTGACCATATAGGAATGCTGTAAAGAAGGCTAGAAAGAGTATTGCTTTACAGATTTTATTCATTTTAATTTAGAGCTATATTCGTACGAAAATAGTGATAAATGAATATAACGAAAGTTTCAATTCTGCTTTGTGGTGTATTAATAAGCACTGTTAGTTCTGCTCAAAAATTTTGCGAACACATGCGCATTGCAGAACAATCAGCTATGCTATACACGTTAGATTCCCGCACTGATACGTTTGATGTACTGAGTTATGAAATAAATGCAGCATTTTTAGACTACCAATTGGCAAAGAATATTGAAGCAAATACAGTGCTCACATGTATTCTAAAAGTACCCAACACAGGGAGCATGAGGTTAGATCTTTTGGGTTTAAATGTAACCGAGGTTTTAGTAAATGGTACAAGTACCATTTTTTCATATTCAAGCCCAAGCATTGAATTACTGCTGCCGCCTCTGGTTAATGACACCTTTAAGGTTACGGTTTTTTATAACGGTACGCCTAAACCCGACGCACAATGGGGTGGTTTTTATTTTACAGGTGAATATGCATTTAATTTAGGTGTTGGATTTGCTGCTGATCCGCATAACTT
>DGBH01000177.1:18328-18618 GCA_002384205.1 Bacteroidetes bacterium UBA4009 | reverse complement strand
AATGCTACCCAAACATTTAAATGGACCATGGATGAGGCAATTCCTACCTACTTAGCATCTGTCGCTATTGCGCAATATGAAGAGGTGACAATGAATGTAAACGGAATCCCGGTAATTCTTACATCACTGGCTTCTGATACCAGTAATCTAAGAAGCAGTTTCGAGAATTTGCCTGCATGTATTGAGCGGTATGAGCAAGTGTATGGATCGCATACGTTTGACAGAATTGGCTTTAATTGTGTCCCTTTCAACAGTGGTGCGATGGAGCACGCTACTAATATTGCATATCC